>CALBVI010000409.1 GCA_937969395.1 uncultured Spongiibacteraceae bacterium
AATTACCCTGCAAACAGGACCTACTTTGCCTAACTTCATCATACTACCCTTAGCTATTAAATTGATGATAATGATCACGGCAGCCAGACTACCACTCGACATGTAACCCGGTCAACCGTTTAAAGACACTTTCTGGACGCATTTCGGGCGCAATCTTCACAATCATTTGTAAACACTATCAACAAGCAAAAACCTTATTTTATTCGCCAGCTAGAAACCACCATAGAACTTACCAGCCTTATCTATCAAAGATATACCGAGGCTGAAAACCTTAGCAGCACGCTATAGAAATAAACACGAATGCACTAAACACGATTTTCGCTAGAGCAAAATCACTCAAAATAAGCATAAGCGAGACCTAGTTTCGCTCAATAACACCCGTAGATCTGCAGCAGATTACTTTGCTTTAATGATTCAACTAGCGCGCAGGGGTCAAGAGACAAAAAGGTCTTTCACTATTTTTAGCTAGGATATTGCAGTGAAAATATAACTCCACCACTGACAATAAAGGGAGATAAGAATAAACAGTCTTAATGCGACCACTTATTAATACTGACAAAAAAAACTGCTAGACAACGTTTAAATCAAGGATCAACAAACCCTGTAAAACTATCAACTCAGTTTTTTACAGGATGCCCTCTCAATCAAGGAGCAGGGAACAACAACCCGCTGAGGTGAGCCCCCCGGATTTTGAATCTGGTTGATTACCTCTTTAGATGCATACTCACCGATTTTATAGGATTGTTGGCGTATAACGGTTATAGGCACTTTAAAGAATTCAGCCATAGGGATTTCATCAAAGCTAATGACCGACACCTCTTCCGGTATGCGGATATTAGATTTTTCCATCGCCTTAAGTAAATCTATCGAGATTGATAGGTGCTGGGCAAAGAATGCGGTAGGCGCATTGTCAATTTTCAACATATTCTCTGGAGGATTCAAAAACCCTTTACCGCGATGCCAATATTGAATTAATTGCTCATCGACGGGGATACCGTATTTTGCCAAAGCCTCTGAATAACCTAAATAACCTTCAAGCCTTGATTTAACGGTTCTAAATTCCTGGGTAAAAAAACAAATGCGCTTATGACCTAGATTGATCAAATATTCTGTAGCTTCAAATGCGGCTTTTTTTACGTCGGAAATAACAATGCTCTTCGGCCCTTCATCGTGCTCAATCTGAAACCCTACAATCGGTATATCCTGCCTCGCAACTTCCTTAATCAACACCTCATTCGAACCCGATGAAGAAATAATCAGACCATCAACATTAAGTAGCTTGAGTGATTTTACGGCTTGAGCTTCGACATCAGAATCAAAATCCGTATTGTAAATAATCATGTTATAACCGTGACTTTTACAATAGTCATCCATACCTCTTATTGCCTGACTCGTATAAGAGCCCGCTACATCCCTGACGATTACCCCAATGGTTTTTGTTTTGTTGGTTTTTAAACTGCGGGCAATATTGTTAGGCACATAATTTAAATCATCGACCGCCTTCTGGATACGCGCCCTTGTGTCTTTCGACATATATTCGAAGCGGCCATTAAGAAATTGCGAGACTGTGCTTTTTGAAACGCCAGCTTCCACCGCCACATCGATCATCTTGATTTTAGACACTGATTCAATACTACCTTTATAAAAGTTATTGATGAGCAGTTTATTAAATACTATCCATATAAAAAATCTATTGAAATACAGAAAGTGTGTGTTAGTCTAACCACATAAACCGGTTTAGTATATGATTTAAATATATTTAGGTAGTTTTAATCATGATCATTAAAGATATAAAGATTTTTGTCTGTAGCCCAGGTAGAAATTTCGTCACCGTAAAAATCATTACCGACTCAGGCATCTACGGCTTAGGAGATGCAACACTCAACGGTCGAGAAATGGCGGTGTCCGCCTATTTAGAAGAGCATGTTGCTCCGTGTTTAATCGGTCGTGACCCTCAAGCTATTGAGGATATCTGGCAATATTTGTACCGAGGAGTCTACTGGCGTCGAGGCGCGGTAACTATGGCTGCCATTGCCGCAATTGATATGGCCCTATGGGATATCAAAGGAAAAATAGCTGAGATGCCGGTCTATCAATTATTAGGGGGGCGAAGTCGCAAAGGGGTCAATCTTTACGCACATGCCAATGGTAGCGATATCACCGACACCCTAAACAATGCGCAAAAACTGATAGGTCAGGGGTTTAAAGCCCTTCGATTACAGTCCGCCGTCCCGGGGCTGAAAGTAACCTATGGCGTTCTCGGTGACAAGAAAGACTACTACGAGCAGCAAGGAGACCGACCTTTGCCTCCAGAGGAGGACTGGTGCACGACTAAGTATTTCGCCATGGTAGAAGACCTATTTAAAGAAGCCAGAAAGCATCTCGGTGACAAAGTACATCTACTGCACGATGTTCACAGCAGACTAACGCCGGTGGAATCAGCCAGGCTCGGAAAACTTCTCGAACCTTATAATTTATTATTTTTAGAAGATGCGTCTATTGCCGAAAACCAAGACAACTACAAACTCATCCGCCAACACACAACGACCCCACTGGCCATCGGTGAAACCTATAACACCATCTGGGATTGTAAAGATCTAATTCAAAACCAACTGATTGATTATATTCGCACTGCAGCAACCCATGCTGGTGGTATAACCCCCATGCGGCGTATCGCTGATTTTGCCAATATGTTTAATGTTAGAACCGCACCACATGGCGCTCCCGACCTCTCCCCTATTTGTTTCTCAGCCCACCTTCATTTAAATACTTGGGCGCCTAATTTTGGCATTCAAGAATATGTCGGGCTCGGCAATGAACAGATGCAGCAAATATTTCTACAGGATATTCGTGTTGAAGAAGGTATGGCATATGTAAGCGAACAACCGGGCCTAGGGATTGATTTTAATGAAGAGGCAGCCCAGCAATATCCGTATAAACGCTCTTACTTACCGGTTAGTCGGTTAGAAGACGGAACACTGTGGCACTGGTAATAAAAGCGCCTGATTTGAAGAGTAAAAACCGAACAAAATAGCATCTATCAATAAAATAAATAACTAAGACCTAAACGATAAAAGGCCTTTTTAATGCGTAAAAAAATCAAAGTTTTAATCCATGGCACCGGATTCGCTGGCCAAGGTCACACCGATGCATTCAGATACGCGGGAGCCGAAGTCGTCGGCATGGTGGGAAGAACTGATTCTGTTGTAAAAGAAGTGACGGCAAAAATGGCCATACCCTACGGCGGCACCGATTGGGCTAAAGCACTGGATGAATGCAAACCCGATATTGTTTCTATAGCAACACCGGGTGGTGCGCATATTGAACCCATCAAACAGGCTATCGAGAACGGCTGTCATATTTTTTGCGAT
>CALBVI010000410.1 GCA_937969395.1 uncultured Spongiibacteraceae bacterium
CCCAAATGGCATGCCGCAAGTCGTTTGTGCAGAGTTTTTATTTCCTTGTGATTCTGATGCAATTGTTGAGTCTAAATCGTTTAAATTGTATTTAAACAGTTTTAACCAATCACAATTTGATTCCGCGGAAGAGGTTAAAGAGCTATTGCTGGCGGATCTGTCAAAATGTGCAGGCAGTGACATAGGCGTTAACTTTTATCATGTTGAAGACAGTTTGTTGGACGATAAGGCACTATTGAAAGGTGAGTGTATCGATCAGCTTGATGCTGTAATTGAACATTATCACCCCGCGCCTCAATTACTTGTGGTTGCTAATGATGTGGTTGAAGAACAGCTTTATAGTCATTTGCTTCGTTCGCTGTGCCCCGTTACTGGGCAACCTGATTGGGCAACGGTGATAATTAGCTATAAAGGGCCGAAAATTGACCCCTCAAGCGTACTGAAATATATTGTTAGTTATCGCGAGCATCAAGAGTTTCACGAGCAGTGTGTTGAGCGTATATATTGCGATATCGCTAAATATTGTCGTCCTGACCAGCTATCTGTATATGCTCGATACGTAAGACGTGGTGGGCTTGATATCAACCCATATAGAAGTTCTGAGACAAATAAAGTTGAAAACATCCGTTTGAACCGGCAATAATCACAGATAATAATAAGAAAGTAGTGAGAAATTTAGAAAATAATAAAGAATCGATAGTATCGTTTGTTATTTGATCCCATAACATAGCGGTTTTTGCATCGGTGTACCATAATCTCAGAATAAGAAATTATTATAGATTCATAGACTTATCTATTCTAAATGTTGAAAGTTATTAAGTATCGTCGTAATCAATTTAGATGATAGCGAATATTATAAGCCGATAGGCGTTTTAAGGTTTTTATATGTCAAATTCGACCATTATTGCTTATGTCGCCGGAGAGCTTGCGCTGCTGTCTACGCTCATTTGTATCTTTCTCTTTTTTCATATTAAAAAGCTGCGGGGTGTAATCACAGCGCTTGAAGAAAAGCTTGTCAAGATGCGTGCAAGTGTAAAGCAGGCACGTAAAGACCTAAAAAAAGCACTTAATAAATTAGCTGAGAAAGAAGAAATTAAGCCGAAAAAGTTTCTTGATTTTTTAGATGATGAAATTGATAACACCAGAGAATTTCATGAAACGCTTAATCCTGATAGAGATATTGTGCTTGATATATCACCGGATACAACCATTGAGCGTCAAGCTTCTGCATTGCGTCATGCTTTTTTAATTGCAGAAAAAGAAGCTTGCTACGCAGGTGAAGACGAAAACTCTAATTGGGACGTCTTGCAGTCTAAGTTTCAGCAAATTATAGAGTTTTATATGAGTCTTACATCCTCGGAAACAGAGGATGAGGCTAGTGAGGGGCTGGAGGGTGAAAAACCGCTAGAAGGTACGAGTGATAACGCTGAAGAAATAGCAGCGTATAAAAAACGAATTGAGAACCTTGAGCGCTTTAAAGACTTGTTTTTTGAGATGGAAGGCAAGTGGGAAAAGTCGAAAAAGCAAGCGGATGAATATCATCAGCAGTTGAGTGAAATGGGTAAAAACTTGGGTGCTGGTGAAGAGTATGAACAGTTGCTTGATAAATATTCGGTTGCGTTTAATGATATTGGGGAGCTGATTGATGAAGCGGGAAATAACAATCCAGGTGGCGTAGTTAAAAGTGCCCAAGTTGTTGAGGCCGATAGTCGGGATAGCAGTAGTGTTGGCTCAATAGTGGTGGCTAATCAAGATGAAATTCAGCGCCTGAAAAATATGGCTGTTGACCAGCATAAGATGATTGAAGTGTTGAAGAAAAAATTAACACTGGCCAGCACAGAGGAAGAAACGCAAGAAGTTGTGGCTGAGTTATCTTCTCAATTAGAGCAGCAGCAGCGCTTCTTAAAAGAGGCTGAAACATGTACGCAACTAATTGAAGATGAATTGACTCGCGCGTTAGATGAAAATCAGCAATTACGAGAGAAATTAGAGGCAGGTGGCGAGCCATTAGAATCGTCTATATCAGATGATGATGTAGAAAATGTAGAAAACATGATGAAAGATCTTACTAGTGAAAGTAAGGATATGCTGGCAACAATAGCGACGCTTGAGGATGAAAATGCTGGGCTTAAAGCACAGCTAGAAAAAGGTGGCGGTAGTTCTGAAGGCAACACTGAGAAATTAAAAGAAAAGCTAGACGAAATGCAGCAAGAGTTACTTAACTTACAAACTCAACATATTGAGTTAGAAGAACGATATTTAGAACTCAAGATGAAAAGTTAAGTATTCTGACAATAAAGTTTAATTTGAAAATGCGGCGAACAAGCCGTATTTTTTTTGCTTTAAGTTTTATTTATATGCATGGCGATGATAGCCATTTCTGCAAATAAAGGTTGTGAGTGTTATCGATAAAGCTAGTTGTTTGGAAGTGTTTTAGTTTTTCATTAATATCGTCGATAAGGTGGTTGTGAGGGTTGTCTGTGGCGGTTACTAAATATACGCCGTAGCTTGTCAGTTTAATAGGATCGAATCTTAGTTGGTGGTTAACGTTGTTGTTATAGGCCCATATCTTAGTTCTAAAGTGATTGTCGATAACATAATCTACATCGCCTGAAATGAGTTCTTTGAGTGGAGTTTGCTGATTGTTAAGCAGATCATCACGATAGATTTCATCAGAATAAAATTTTAGATTTAGTTGATGGTTTTGGGCGTAATTTAAAATTGGAGAAGGCATTAAGTCTGCTGCTGGCGTTACGATATACGCACCACCAGTGTATGTTTTTAGTGAGTTAATATCTTGGGTGTTAATACTGCTATTGCTAAGCGTGATAATGCTGCTACGCCGATAGAATATGGGGGTTTTCACGGTAAGAAACTGTTTGTTATCTTGGGAGGGGGGTCTTGCGGTTATTAGGAAGTCTTGTTCGTTGTTGATTAATTTTTGATAAAGTTGACTGATTAATAATTCCGGATTCTCGTGGTTGGTATTACCAAGAAGCCATTCAACATTGAGGTCTAATTCTTTAAATACTTTATCGACAATGTGCTGCGAAGAACCAATCGATAGTTTTCCTATAGTACATTCTTCTAGCCATCGATAAGGGGGATTTGAAGGCATGGCGTCGAATGTATTACTAATACGAATCGCAGTATCGTTAGCTGCTGCAGTGGATAAGCTAATTGATACTATGATTAATTGAATTGTGTGCTTCCAAGTCACGTGAGTCATTATTTTTGCACGTTTCAATTTATTATCGCCATTAATTAATCTTCTAAATTTATTAGCGGCTGCATGCCGGTTAACGCAAATGAATGTATCTATTTGAGCGATTAACAGCAAGTATAATTATTATTAACAAGTGGCACTTTATGAATATTTTATTATTGTCAGCTTATGATGCGCAGAGTCATCGATATTGGCGAGAATGCTTGGTTAGTACTTTTGATTGCTTTGAATGGACGGTTTTGACGTTGCCGCCACGCTATTTTAATTGGCGTATACGAGGTAATAGCTTAAGTTGGGCTTATCAACAGCGTGAAGTCTTGGAGCGGGGTTATGATTTATGTATAGCAACGTCAATGGTAGATTTATCCGCGTTACGAGGATTGGTTCCTGTATTGGGGGATTACCCGACGATACTTTATTGCCATGAAAATCAATTTGCTTACCCAGTAACTGAGCAGCAGTATAAATCTGTAGAACCACAAATGTTAAATTTATACAGCGCCTTGGCAGCAGATAAAGTGGTTTTTAATAGCACTTATAATCGCAGTACTTTTTTGCAGGGCGTTGATGCTTTGCTTGCTAAATTACCGGATCAAGTACCTAAAGGCATCAAAGCGTTGTTGGCTGATAAAAGCACAGTGCTGCCTGTCCCTCTATCTGATAAAAATTTTAATCAGGTGAATTCGCGAGATGATAATCCGAAGGTATTGTCTATCGTTTGGAATCATCGCTGGGAGTACGATAAAGCACCAGAGCGTTTGTTTAGCGCATTAAAAATAGTTGTAGGGTCTGGGGTAAAAATTGCGTTATCTGTGATTGGCCAACAGTTTCGTTCAATACCGCCTGTATTTAATGAAATGAAAACGTATTTTGATGCTGAATACCCTGAGTCTATAAAGTGTTGGGGCTTTTTAGAGCAGATTGAAAGCTACCATCAATTATTAAATGGCACTGACGTTGTGATTTCAACGGCTCTACACGACTTTCAGGGCCTGGCAGTACTAGAAGCTGCAGCGAGAGGGTGTAGGCCGGTGGTACCTGCTCGTCTATGTTATGGCGAGTGGTTTGCTGATGAGTATCTGTACGAATCTCATATTGATTCGCCAGAGCTTGAGGCTCAGGCATTGGCGGATCATTTGATTGGGCTTACACAATTAAAATCTAGTGGACAGTGGTCCGGTGCTCCGGATGTCGCTGGTTTATCAATTAGTCATTTGGTTGGCGATTATCAGCAATTATTTGAAAAAACTGTCAGCGAGCATAGTCAGTGTTAGTCTGAGACAGTATCATAGGCCGCTTTTAACAGCCTTATTTTCATCACATAGATAAGTATTAAATTATGACAAGAACGCGTGTATTAACGGGTATTACCACCACAGGAACGCCTCACTTGGGCAACTATGTTGGGGCAATTAAGCCGTCAATTGAAGCTAGCCAAAACAGTGAGCTCGATTCGTTCTTTTTTTTAGCGGATTACCATGCCTTAGTTAAGTGTCATGACCCCGCTCAAGTTCGTCAATCGACAAAAGAAATAGCGGCTACATGGCTGGCATTGGGTTTAGATACTGATAACAGTACTTTTTATCGACAGTCTGACGTGCCAGAAATTAACGAATTGAGCTGGGTATTAACATGTATGACGGCCAAGGGCTTAATGAACCGTGCGCATGCCTATAAAGCGGCTGTGCAAGCCAATGAAGAGGAGGGTG
>CALBVI010000411.1 GCA_937969395.1 uncultured Spongiibacteraceae bacterium
ATTCAATAACTAGAGCTGAATGTGTATTTTGAATATGTCGTAAGTCTGAAATAATAAATTGCTCTTGCGGCGTAGCACCGGAAATTATTTCAATAAAATTACCCGCCTGTCGTCCAAAATTAATCGGGTGTAATAAGGCGTGCTTCTGGTTGCTATCTAATTTATAAAGCTGAGCAGTACTGTTATTTTTGATGCCAGCAGGTCGTTTTATATAATGAACATTTTTCAATGTATCAGCAATAATGACACCATCGACACTGAGTTGTGGTCGAGCACTTGCCGGTAGGTTTTGCGGTAAAGATATTTCAACTTCAACGGTATTTTCAACGACAACAGGGTCAATACGAGCCACGGTGCCGGTTATTTTATCTCGCCTTGTGTCAATCACCGCTTGCTGCCCCACACGAATTTGTTGTACTTGGTTTTGTGGTATACGTATTAAAGCGATTAAATCAGTCACGCTACCGATCAAGGCTATTTCTTGCCCTGATCCAACACTTTGTCCTAACTCTACTGACAAACGTTGCAAAACCCCATCAAATCCGGCTGTAACAGTTAGTTTTTCAATACGTGATTGAGCAATATTGACACGCCCTTGTTGTTGATTAACACGCTCTTGTTGAATATTGACGGATTCTTGATGCACTAACATCAGTTGCTCACTACGTCGCTCAAATATGTTGATACGCTTTTTTAACTGCCGTTCTTCTAATACCGTTTCTTGAAACGTTAACCTTGAAACAGTGCCTGTTTCCACTAAACTTTCTTGCGCTTGGCGTGTAAGTGTAGCCGTCTCAAAGCGCGCACTAATTTCAGCTAAACTCGCTGACTCATTTAAAGCTTCACGTTGATTATTTAATTTTAGTTGGCGTAAATTGGCCTTAGTTTGAATCAGCTCTTGCTGAGCATTTTCTAATTGCAACAATAGCTCAGGGTTTTCTAAGCGAACAATGACACTGTCTGATTTGACTTCAGCGCCTGGCTTAAGAATGATTTCTTTTACCGTTGCCGATGAATATGCCGTAATAAGCTGTTGTTTGTCTGATGTTAAGGTGCCATAGCCATCAATAATGACTTCTAGATCACCCTGTTTAACGATATCAACCAACAAATCTTCACGATCAACCGCTAAGCCGTCACTGTTATTACTCGCCCATACGACTAATCCAATAATAGTAATAATGAGTGCTGAAACTAATTTAGTCTTCTGAGAAATGATTAACTTCTTTCCTTTAGACAATTTAGCTACATCCATAGTAAAACCTTTATTTCATGAATAATTGTTATTCATATATACGCTCAATTAATTAGTCTAAAGAGGGTATCTTCTTCTTTAACTAACCATTCTATTGATAATAGTTATTACAAGAATCAGGCCAACAATTTAAAGGTATAAAATTCAAGGAGTTATAGATTATTAGTGTAATTACAGAAGAAAGGAGTCCGTTATCGGACTTATTCGTTTCGATTTTGGGAAAGTATTTCGGTTTTGATGCCGCTAATTTTAATCAACAGTTGTAGGTGAGTGGCGGTTTAACTGAGGTAATTTTATAACCACACTGGCCCCGTTAATAGTACCATCATGTGAATATGATGAACGTGTTTGGGGTTGATTAATCGATAACTCTTTAGATGAATGTAGATAGTTATTATTAAATAATTCTATAGTGCCTTGATGTTGTTCAATGGTATTACGACAAAACGTTAAGCCTATACCTTGCCCTTCAGGTTTAGTCGTAAAAAGTGGTACGAATAAATTATCAGTATTGGCAATACCTTGCCCATTATCTTTTACCACTACTTCAATCGTGTTTGCCGATATAGGCATTAAAGCGGTAAAACTAACTATTACCTTATTTGCACCAGCTTCAATAGCGTTTTTAATGAGGTTAATGAGTATTTGTTCAAAGAAAACCGCATCAACATCAATCGTCGAAATTTTAACGATAAAGTCAATTTTATACTCAGAAAATAAAGGCTTTATCCGCTCAACAAGTTTATGAGCGTCATGCGTTTGAATATTTAAATTTAACTGTTGTGACAGGGTAGAATAACGATTGATAAAATCTTGTAGATGTTCGCAGCGTTCTGAAATGACAGAGAGAGCCTTACGCTCGCGATCAGTGCTGAGTGAATGCGTTAAACTTTCGGCTAGTGAGGAGACTGGCGTGAGTGAGTTTCGAATTTCATGCCCCATCACTCGAATAATTTGCTGCCAAGCACTTTGCTGACTCGCCCTAATCGCTAAGTCTATGTTCGTAAAAACCAAGAGTGTATGGGTTTGTCCAGCATCAATAAATTCACTTTCGCTAACTTGCCATTGTTGATCTGTACGGCGTAATTTCCAGCCTTGTTCTGTTTGCAATAAACCTAAAATATTGGGTGACGCCATGCGATACATTTGCCAAGGTTGATCATATAACATAGTAAAAGCTGTATTTGCATAGCTCAATTTAAGCTTTTGATTGAATACCATGATCGGCGTATTTAATTGATCAATAAGTTGATAAAGCAAAAATGCATGTTGATCATATCGTGACTTTTGTGACTGTAAGTGATTACTGAGTTCTTTTAAATGTAGGTGTAATTCAGCTGTACAGCCTTCTGCGAAGTCAGGCTTAGCATACTGATGATAGTCTTCTACTTTTATTGCTTCTAAATGCAACACGGCTCGTCGAAAAGAAACTAAGATTCGTTGACTAAACTGATAAAGAAGCAGCCATATTAATAAAGTAGATGCCACCATAGCCATAGCAATATTCCACGTTTCCCATTGCAAAGATGTCAGAAAATGAAACAGCAACAATAAGATTGTCGCTGCAATAACAACCAGCGAACGATTAAGATATTGAAGTAACGATTTACTTTTTAACTTACTTTGGGAAGAGGTCATGTTTTTCAAGACGGCGATATAGTGAAGACTTAGTTAGGCCTAATAATTTAGCTGCTTTAGCAACATTTTGACTCTCTTGAGCTAAAGCTTGTTGTATTAGTTTTTTCTCAGCAGCCTCTAAAGTCATTAACGGTAAATCTTCTGTTGTTTTAGTGGTTGATGAAGAAGGAGTATCGGCTTTTAGCGGTAAGCCTAAATTTTCTACATTTAATGCTAAATTATTCGATAATAATAATGCACGCTCCATTAAGTGTGATAATTCTCGAATATTCCCCGGCCAGTGATAACGTGTTAACGCTTCTTTTGCATCCAAGGTTAACGTTAAAATATCTTGATTATATTTCTTGGCGTACAAATCAATAAAATACTCAGCTAGTGGAATAATATCGAGTGTACGCTCACGCAATGCTGGAATATGTAATTGCATCAGATTCAAACGATAGTACAAATCTTCTCGAAACAAGCTATCATTAATTAATTGTTCAAAGTTTCCATTAGAAGCACTGATTAAACGAACTTGACTTAACTGCGTTTGGCTAGAGCCTAATACCTCATACTCACCACACTCTAATACCCTAAGTAATTTACTTTGTTGAGATAATGGAATATTAGCAATTTCATCTAAAAATAAGGTGCCACTTTGAGCAAGTTCAAAACGCCCAATTCGATTATTTTTCGCATCGGTAAATGCGCCTTTAGTATGACCAAACATTTCACTTTCAAATAACGATTCTGATATGGCCCCCATATTCACCGCAATAAAAGCTTCATCATGAACTTGAGAACAGGTATGAATATGTTTGGCGAGTTCACTCTTACCGGTGCCATTTTCACCTGTCAGTAAAATAGTGACTTGAGTGGCGGCTACTTTTTCAATTTTTTGATACAGCTCGACCATACAAGGTGAACGCCATTGAAAGCCTGTTTTTGGAACGATTTCTAACCGCTGGTTGAGTTTTTGATTTTGTTTTTTCAGACCTGATATTTTTAACTGCTGACTGACCACTTGCGCTAAACGTTGGTTTTTCCAAGGTTTCTCAATAAAGTCACCAGCACCTAATTGCATAGCTTTAACCGCTAGTTCAACATTAGACCACGCAGTCATTGCGACCGCCGTAATATTCAATTCCTGCTTTTGTAACCAAGCTAACAAGTCCAACCCTTCTTTACCCGAGGTAGTATCTCGAGAATAATTCATATCAAGTAATACGAGTTGAATTGCATGAGCTTTAATTTGAGCTTGTGCCTGTAGAGGGTTGTCTGCTTCAACAACTTGATAGCCGCAGTCTTCCAATGCAAAGCGCGCACTCAAGCGAATATCGACACGATCATCAACAACAAGTATGCAAGCAGAAGTCATTCATATACCTTAAAAAACAATAAATTATCACAAGCTTTATAGCAGTTTTGCAGCTGTAACCGTAGTATTAATTACTATTAGACAGCCATTAGTTGTAATAAAAGGGGGCAGATTTATTTTAGTTAGCTCAGTTTTTGATCTGAGCTAGCTGCAGCAGCAAGCATGGCATGAACCATAGCGCATAACTGTCCATATCATGTGGTGCAGCGACGTCATAATAAAGTGATGGTTGGTCAAGGCGCGTGTGAGGGGTTAGATTTATTAGCTAACGGGTGATAATCACTTTATTGATGAGATAGAAAACGCCTAGGGTTAAGGTCGAATCTAGCAGGAGAGGGGGCCTAGAAAATAAAGCTGCTCCCTTTTTTTGCTTTAATGGAATTTATAAATGGGTTGTGGTTAATCATTGGCTCACTCCAATAATGCCAGTCTGCATGTTTTTACAGTGTAATGGTTTTGAGAAAGCTCAACGGTTTACCTAATAATCTGCCGATTAATTGCGCAAACAAAACATGTAAGTGATTTTAATAAGTTAGCGGCGGATAAAATAAGCGTTTTAGAATGAGATGAAGCCTGTTCTTTATTAGTGGCAAAAAGGCCTGATAACTGAGCCTTTGCCTCATAATTCTGAAGCTAATTAGCCATATTGGATATTCCCCCTTAAAAACAATATATTAGGTGCTTCAATAAAACGGTAATCAGGGAACGTTATACCGACTTGTCTGCATAACACCCCGATTCCACAAGCTATACCGACTTGACCTAGGTTTTCAGGTTAAGCCTACTAGTCGGTATATTAAGCGTTAAAGCTACAATCGAATTCACTTAAGGAGTAAAAGTGGGTCTACTAAATAAAATAGATTTCGTCAGGGATGAGATCAAAGATATTCCCAATATTGATAAGAAACCTTCAGGAGGGATTAGCAGTTTTAGCTCAAAAATTAGTTATGCAATATCATTAGGCTTCAAAGAAAAGGAGATTTTTTTCTTTGGCTTGCTTCAGTGGGCTTCAATAGGCATTGGCTACTTGCTATGGGTACAAATGCTTGACTGGATTCCAGAGGAAGTTTGGCGGAGTGCAGTGGAATCTGATGAAGGGTCAATTGCTGACTGGATTTTGTTTGCCTGGTCTTTTGTCTGTGTTGGTGTTGCCGCCTTCCCTGTAGGGATACTCACCGGATGTATGGGAGCTACCCATTTCTTACATAAACAAGGTCGCGAATCGACCGTAGCAACATGCTTAAAGCTTGTTCTTCCACAAAGCTGGTCTTTATGGTCATTTCATTGGATTGATGGCTGGATCACTGTAAATCAAATACTTGATCGCCTGCCAAAGAAAGGGGGTCGAAAGAATCCAGTACTGAGTGAGGCGCTATATTACGCATGGAAACTTGGAATATCCGGTGTTTTGCCAAGTATTGTCACTGGCAATAACCTCTTTAAGTCGGGGAAAAACTCAGTTGTTTTTGTCAAA
>CALBVI010000412.1 GCA_937969395.1 uncultured Spongiibacteraceae bacterium
CCCAATCGAGCCAACTCTGCACGGCAGCTAAGTTTTCTTCACGATCAGTCGGCTGCCATTGCAAATGAGGTAATTGCTGAGAGAAATACGCCGCATGTTGACCTGTACCACTGCCGATTTCTAATAAGTAATCAACATTCATACAATATTTTTTTAGCACGGTTAAAATAACGTCTTTGTTATTTTCGCAGGCCTGAGAAAAAGGGCGCTCCATAATAGCTTCAGATTCTTTCTTTATATTCTTCTGACGATAAAATATTCATTTTAAAATTTCGCTATGTATCGTGATAAATGATCAAGTTTCTCTGGGTCTTCATCAACAAACCGAATCACTAACTTCAATACACCTGCATCGATACGATTTTCTGCTGCTTGAATGCTATGAACATAGCCATTGAGCCTAGCTACATCTTCACCATCATTTTGCACAATGCTGATGACCACGGTTTCTAATATTGAAGGTAATTGTTGTTCGCGTTTTATCGCACAGTTCATTAATTGCAAGGTGATACTACTAATAACGCTCTGACTATTAAAACCGGCAAACGTCAGTGTTGCCTGACCACGCGCCGGACCTTTGGCTTTAGTCGCAGTTTTTTTCGCTGATGAGGAAGAAGTATTTGCAGCAGGTTTTGCGCCGGTTAAAAGACTTGCATTTTGATTGCTAGCTACTGGCTCTGGCTTTTTTTTATCTGTGTTTGCATTACCGCCGGTTAAGACATCTAAGCTAGCGCCACCAAAACCATGGGCAGACTCTGGCAAGCGCGGATTAACTTCCTTACCAACGCTTTTTAATACCTTTGTTACTTTTTTAACTAATGACTCTGGAGTAAAAGGTTTGCCAATATAATCATTAACTCCGGCTTGTGCGGCTTTAACAATAAAGTCTCTCTCACCTCGGCTAGTGACCATAATAAAAGGCATTGCTTGATATTGTTCTTCACTGCGGATCCAGCGTAAAAACTCCTCGCCGGTCATTTCCGGCATTTCCCAATCACATAAAATAATATCGACATGATTGGTCTTTAATAACACTTGCGCTTTTTTAGCGCTATTGGCGTCAATAATCTCGCAACCAGGGAAATGGTCCCGCAGATTTTTTTTCAGCATGTCGCGGATAAAGGTAGCGTCATCTACAACTAAGAATTTTATTTTACTCATACTGTTAATAAACCTATTTATTATCAATAGCTACTATGGGCTTAAGAGCTATTACGGTCTTAAGAGTTACATAGCATTTAATCCCAACAATAGACTAACCAATAACCTGGCTTTTAACGAATCATAATACTATTACTTAGCTTCTTCACGGGTAAAAACCCATTCTCGAGCCGAAGACATTGCCGAGTTATAGCAATAGCCATCGGTATCAAATTTCTTCAGATCGTCAACATTGTCAATTTGATTTTTGATGACATAAGCACTCATTAAACCTCGCGCTTTTTTTGCATAGAAACTGATAATTTTATATTTACCATTTTTGAAATCTTTAAAGACCGGCGTAATAATATCTGCATTAAGCTCTTTTGAATTAACTGCTTTGAAATATTCATTTGAGGCCAAATTAACTAACACCTCAGATTTATTTTTCTTCAGCTGTTGGTTTAATGCCTCTGTAAGTTGATTGCCCCAGAATTTATAGAGGTTAGCTCCCTCTTCATTCACAAATTTTGTCCCCATCTCTAAGCGATAGGGTTGGATTAAATCAAGTGGCCGCAACAAACCATATAACCCCGACAGCATACGCAAATGTTTTTGAGCAAAACTAAAATCTTTGCTACTAAAAGATTCGGCGTCTAAGCCGGTATAAACATCGCCCTTAAATGCCAATACTGCTTGCTTGGCGTTTTCACTGTCAAAAGGTGTGTGCCAATTTAAAAAGCGATCAAAATTTAACTGCCCTAACTTATCGCTAATACTCATTAATTCCGAGATATCTGAGGGCGATAAAACGCGAAGCTGATCGATGAGTTGTTCCGATTGCGATAAAAAATCGGGAACCGTCGATTTTTTTGTTTTGGCTGCTGTTTCAAAATCCAGCGTCTTTGCTGGGGAGATAACCATCAACATAGTAGAGGCTCACATGATTGAAGAATGGATATTGGCAATATAGCCATTAACCGGACAACTATTCTGGCGCTAAGATCGGTTTCCACCAATCTAGCGGCTCACCTGTCTCGGGGTGATACACATTGCCATAAAACCAAGCAGCCGTATCTGCGGGAACGCTATCAGTAAGAATTTTTTCAATCTCAGAAAAACCACAGCTGACATGAATACTGTAAACCAGGGCATTTTTGTCTTTAAGATCAAGGTCGCCACCGAGCTTCTCTAATTTCGGCGTCAACACTTGCTCAAGCGCATCAATACCGACTTTAGAAAAAACGCGTACGCATAGATTACCGCCATGCTGCAAAACCTTAAAACCACCTTTCGGCTTGTCTAAGGATTGAATAACATCGGCACGGGCAATACCGCGAACAAAAACTGGCGATTTTAATAATTGATAACTATTAAGCTGCGGCTGTGGATTGACTAATAGACGCTCAACAATAACCTCACCATTAGGGTGAGTACCGGCCATTAGTTCAATAGTGACTTCACCACCAATCGCCGCTGAACTACTAGCCGAACCGCTAGTAGGTATATCTGAAACATGCTGCTCACTCATAAATAAAACCTATCAACAAATGTAAAAACCTAATTCACGGCGGCGCTCACATTCGCGCTCATAATTTTTACAGACTTGAATCATTGCTGAGCTTGGATCATCTTCAGCAACACATTCACTCGCTTTTGCCGCCAATTGATCATCAGGCATTTTTTCCCATTTACTTTCACAGGCGGTTAAAAACACAGCCGACATTACTAGCAAAACTTGTAGCCAAGAGGACATTTTATCGTGCATAACTATACCTTTTAATACGACTATCACCGGTTATTTAAACAATTCTTATCGCTTAGGTAAAAGACCAAAAAACATCAAAAACAACCACTAAAATATGCGCTATACCATAGCAGATCCTACCGCCCTGTGACCAGCAGCCCAACTAGAGTGCAATAGCTTTTAATCGCTTTAAAACACCCTATGATCTTCGCCTATATATTAAATGCCCCTCTCTGCCGGATGGACTTGGCAAAATCATAGCTAATGCGTGATAGCCTCCACTCGGCTATAATGGCAAAAAAATAATATTACCGCTAACAGCGGGCTTACTTATGTCTTTATTCCGTTTATTACAACAATCTATTGATCGCTTTACCGAGGCGTCTGGCCGCGTCTTACTCTGGCTGAGTTTACTGATGATGCTGACCGTATGTACTGTAGTGGTACTTCGCTATGTCTTTGGCATAGGCTCAATTCCACTACAAGAACTCAGCACTTATCTACACAGCTCTGTTTTTATGCTGGGAGCCGCCTACACCTTTAAGCATGACGGCCATGTACGCGTCGATATCCTGTATCGCAATTTCTCAGCACGTAAAAAAGCGTGGG
>CALBVI010000413.1 GCA_937969395.1 uncultured Spongiibacteraceae bacterium
GCTTGCATCCCATTGTTGAATAATAGCCTTGGCTTTGGCGTAGTCTTCCTCCTCAATCATCACTCTTATTATGCCTACAGCCTGAAGGTCACCAACGCCGCCTTGTAGATATTCACCATCGATTCTTGCAGACAAACCGTCCTGCTCTAGCAGGTTTAGAATCATATGGGCTTCGACAGTATTAGATGCTTCGTATAATAATTTCATAATGCCCCAATTTTTTAGTTACAACTCTGTGCGTATTTACTGACTAACTTTTATTGCCATAGGTTGATATATTAGTCCTGCTGATTCGGCAACATCGCCAGTACAATTGAAACCGTATTTTAAATAGGCAGGTACGGATGTTAGCGATGCATTGACGGTGATTTTGTCATTCTTGGTTTGTTGCAGTGCGTAGGCAACTAATGCTTTTCCCGCACCTTTTTTTTGAAAATTAGGCGCTACAAATAGCATGGCAATATGACGGTCTTCTTTGAGTTCAATAAAGCCTATAACTTTATTGCCAATCTCACACACAAACATCTTATAATCTGCTTCTAATCGAGCGCTTAAGTTTTCTAAAGATGCAATCTCTTGAAATGTTTTAATACCTTCTGCTTGTAGAGTTGGTGCTACGGTCTGCATGAAAGAGTCAATGCATATAGCGCTAACATTTTGTAAATCTGACGAATGGATTCCCCTGATTTTCATTAATATCCCTTATTAGCTTTTCTATCCTTTTTAGTGACGGTTTAGTTGATTTTTATTGGATCAACATCATACCAAATTTCATACTTATCGCCTTGCCGTTTAAGCCAATGATACAAGTAAGCTGTAGCAAACATAAGTAAGCCGCCGACAAGTGCAGCTTCGCTTATAAGACCTAAACAACAAAAAATAAATCCGCTAATATGCCCAATTAGCTCTATTCTAGATGCGGATTCTCTTTTAGGTTGAGTTTGTAAAAAGTTAAAGACAAACCAACATTTTAATACCAAGGGTAGCGCTTTCCAGTTATCCGATGTTTTATCGATCATAAATTTCTCCTGATTCAAAGTTGATACATCAACCTTAAGTACAGCAGCGAGGCATTTTAATGATTCTAGGCTAGCGTTTTTTCCGCTTTCAATCCGCTGGATTGTTCTAACATTTAATCCGGACATTTGAGCTAATTGCTCTTGTGAAAGATGATGGCTAATGCGCAGCTCTTTAAGAATCATTAAATTTTCCTCTGTACTCAAGAATCACAAGTATTAATTAATCTTATCATTGTCGGTTACGAATCTAACCCGACTTTAGCCCGACATTGGGTGATTTATCTGTGATATTTTAAAACTAATATCAGCATGTCAGTTGCCATTAAAAGGCTATCGCAGTAACCAGCATTTTAACGGCTAGTAGACTTAATAAAATCTTGAGGACTAAAATCAGTTTTTCATTATCGGAAGCCAATCTTAACTTTGTGCCAATAAAAGACCCAAGAACCGAACCAAAAACCATAAAGATTAATAAACTGAAGTGACCAGAAAGAGATACGCCTATCGCCATAAATACGGGGATTTTAGCTAAGTGACTAATGGTCATGAACATTGAGCTAGTCGCTATAATCTCGTCTTTTGAATGTAGTTCTTTGGTTAAAACAGTGAGTGATAATGGTCCTGTAGCGCCAACAATTAAGCCTAAGCCAGTTTGAAGCAAGCCAATAAAATAATAATTTTCGTATTTTGTAATAAATTTTGAAAAACGTTTATTCCATAAGTTAAGGATAATATATAGACCAATACCAATGGGCACGTATTCAGTCGATATGTTTGATAATAAAAATCCAAAAATAATCACACCTATAAATGAACCGATAAGAAACTTCGGCAGTAACGTCCACCGAACATCATTTAAGGAAAACACCATTCGAGATGAATTGCTGGCTAATTGTGTGATGCCATGAATGGGGATGATTAAACCAGGACTTAAAAAAAGAGGAAGTATTGCAATTAGCAGCGTGCCACCGCCAAAGCCAATAACGCCAGCAATTATTGATGTGAAGAAAGAGATTAGGCCTAAAATATACTCGATAGGCAAATTGAGTCCTCTGATAAAATGTTTTAATGCGCGTTAATTAATATGCTAGAAATTATGTTTCTCGTTAGCTATTCAGTTCCGTAATATGCCAAAGCTCACTTGATGGCCCCCATAAATAGATAACCTTGCCCCAATAATCGATTGTACTGACTCTAGCCTATTGAGCCCATTTGCGTATAAATTCAACGTAAGATTTAAATACAGCAGCGGCTTGTTTCGGCGCGGAATCACCAAAGCTATGGGTACCGCCTTTAACTTCATGATACTCGTAGCTATGACCTATTTTTTCTAATTCATTGACAAATTCACGACTCATATCAACCGGTAACACAGGATCAGCATCGCCATGGGATAAAAAGATGGCTGGGTCATTTTTATCTAAATAAGTAATAGGTGACATGGCTGCTAGAATTTTTTCACGATCGTTTGAATTTGAGTCAATCAAACGATTTACAGTTGGTCGATCAGAATATTTTTCAAGTCTAAAGTCAGCGATAGGTGACGATTGGCCCATTACAGCATGAACAGATGAATCCACATCAGAATATACGCCGTGATCTGAAAAAACATCGGAGTTACCAGTTACTCCCGCCATTATTGCTAAATAGCTACCGCTTGAAGAACCGCTGACAATAATCCGTTCTGGATCAATATGGTATCTCTCGGCGTTAGCTTTTAAAAAACGAATGGCCAATTTAATATCATCAAGCGCAGCTGGAAATTTATGCTCGGGTGCAAGCCGGTACATGGCGCTGGCAGAGACAAAGCCCAGCTTAGTCATTTTTTGAATGCGGGTATTATTCAGGCTTTTATCACCCTTCAAAAAACCGCCACCATGGATCAGTATCAATACTGGGCGAGGTTGCTTGCTAATGTTCTGCGGGAAAGCGATATTGATTGATAACTCAACGCCGTCTAATTCGCCTATGAGTATATTTTCATAGAGGCCTTTTAAATCGGTGGCTTGCTCTTGAGCGTTACAACTTATGGAGGTGAGCGATAGAATTATACAAAGGCCAGTAAGGGATAAGTAATGCGAAAATACTTTTGTCAGCGCTAGCATTTATGTTCCTTTGCTTATTATATGCAAGTCTTAAAAAGCAGACTTACATATAACATGCTAAAAATCAAAAAAGGCATAGGTTCTTGTTTCTATACTTTGTCTTGGCTTACTGTGTTCTCCCTGGCCAGCGAGAGCAAAGGCCGTGTGCATGGCAAAGCAAGCTGAGGATTCGTCAGTATCAATCCCCTTTATTAAAATAGCTTCATCAGCGTTCATTTGTGGATAGTAATACCATCGCTGATTATCGTTTTTCTTTAGGGCAAATATTTCTCCGCGATGCTTTTCACCGGTATTCATATCATTGAAGTTAATCTCGGTTTTAACCAGGTCTTTTTTATCTAACGTGGTCGCATCCATTAAGGCAAGCGGATCTTTTTCTACAACGCCAGCAATCGATCGCCAGACATTTATTTGCACCATTCTTTTACCGGCGAACTGCGCTACAACATCTTCCCCAAGTACTTCTTCGGCTCTCGATATACCGGTTTCAAACGTATAATCATTATGAACATGGTAAGCAGGGCGTCTATTAGAGTTTTTAATTCCGCGGCGAACCGTATGATCAAAAACAAAAACATCACTGGCTCCTGTTTGCTGTTTCACAAGTTGCTCTACGTCTGGGTAATAGGCGTTTTTAATGGTTTCTGCATCGCTAAAATTTATCTCGGCAGGGTTGAATGTCACAAGTTTGAACGCCTCGCGATCTAAGCTAAAGGCTTCTCTATCTTTAAGCGTTCTGGCATTAATGATTTGGGTTTCATGATAAATATAGTCATCACTGTAGTCTTGTGACTCATCATGCCCCGAGTAGTTAACAACAGGCACCGCTGTTGATTCATTGTTGATGTAGTGAAGTTTTGTTTTTTCTATATTGCGTGCCATGACATTCTGACCTCTCATAAGTAATGCCCTAACTGTAAATATAAAAAAACAAAAACACAATACCTATCGGTAGGTAGGTGTTGTGTTTTATATAATATTCCCTCTTTTTTTATGATGTTTGTCGTCGCCGCTGTTGTTAGCAAGGCCGAGAAACGGGGATGAAGAACCTAGTTGTGGCGTGTCGGAGGGACTAATTACACAAAAGCCTTAATAGCGTTTGTGCGACATAGGCGGACGTAGCGTGCTTTAACTTATTGAGTAGCAAGCTCGAAGTGGCTGTGATCGTTAAGCGCTTTACTAATCATCATTGCGCCTTCAAGTAAGCTGATCGTGATAATAGCTGCGTGTGAGGGGTTCTTTTCGCCATTAGCGGCATGCGCAGCTTTTAACCACGCTAGGTTCTCATTAAAGAACCGTTTTACTTCAATGCGTACTTTTTCTGGCAGGCTCTCGCTCTGCGCGCCTAGTAAGCCGCATAAACACATCTTGTCATCAGTCACCAATGAGCCTCTAAACAGCTGTGTGTATACCTCGATAGGGTCTTTGCCCTCTGCTTGAATATCAGCGGGTTCGCCTAATGCGGCTAAAAACGAGTCGGTATATTGATGCGCAAGCTCCGCACCTAAATCGGCTTTCGTTGCAAAGTGGTAATGCACGCTAGCGCTCTTGATACCTACTTCGTTGGCAAGCTCTCTAAAGCTGAAATTATCATAGCCACCAAGGCGTACCTTGTGCTCTGCCGCTTTCAATAGAGCTTCTTTTTTGGTCATTACTGTATATCCCGTTAATGTCATGAAATTATCAGCCAGCAGATTGTTATTTACAAGCAGGGTGGAGGATTCGTTATTTTTACAGGCGCTTTATTTAAATGTTGACATATTATCGATTAAATCATATAACTATCTACCGGTAGGTAGCTTACGTACTGATTATTCATTTATCAACATATTTAAGAGAGATAGCCCCATGAAAATTTATGATGTAGAAAACTTTCCAAATCCACTTCGCGTTCGTATGGCGCTAGCAGAAAAAAACGCCACAGCTAATGTCGAGTTTGTGCCAGTCGATTTGATGAACGGCGAGCACCGCACTGATGCTTTTTTAGCTAAAAACCCACAGGCCGCTGTGCCAGTACTTGAGCTGGATGACGGCACCTATATTTCTGAATGTACTGCAATCATTGAGTATATCGATACTCAGTTTGCAGGGGATTCTTTAACCGGCACGAATGCCAAAGACCGCGCTGTTATCAATATGATGCAAAAGCGCGCTGAATCGACTGTCCTTGACGCGGTAGGCACATACTTTCACCATGCAACTGACGGTTTAGGTCCTGCACTTGAAACCTATCAAAATAAAGAATGGGGCGAGAAACAAGGCGAAAAAGCACGCCAAGGCCTAGCCTACTTTAATAATGTATTGGCAAACTCTAAGTTTGTTGCCGGCGATACATTTAGTAATGCCGACATTACATTGTTTGCAGGTTTGGCATTTGCTGGCTTTGCGCAAATAGAAATACCTAGCGAGCTAACCAACTTAGTTGCATGGCAAGAAAATGTAGCTCAGCGTCCAAGTGTTGCAGGTTAAGTACTCTCGCTATAGCTAGGCGTCCGACGATTTGAAGCTAGATAGTTGGGCGTTAGCTAGTTAGAAGTTAAATAGCTAGAAGGTAGAAATCAGGAGCCAGATAGGAAAAGTTAATGATAAAAGTTGCAGAAAATTTTAACCAACGTGTTGTTGTACATAGTGAATCACTTCAGTGGGTTGCATCGCCAATGCCTGGGGTAGAGAGAAGAATGCTCGATAGAGTGGGAGGTGAAGTGGCACGTGCGACCAGCATTGTGCGCTACGCTCCCGGCAGCGAGTTTTCTCCACATGTACATACCGGTGGCGAAGAATTTATTGTGCTCGACGGTGTGTTTCAAGATGAGCACGGCAGCTTTCCTACTGGCTCCTATATAAGAAATCCGCCGCAATCAAAGCATCAGCCCAGTTCAGAAGTCGGCTGTGTTATGTTTGTAAAGTTATGGCAGTTTCAACCGGATGATAGAACGCATATCCGTTTGCAAACTGATTTTATGGCCGGCGTTAAGCATCCCGATTATCACAATGTCGCTGTTACACCATTGTATAAAGATACCCTCGAAGAAGTTAGCTTGTTGCACTTTGAGCCTGAAGGGGAAATGTCACTCACCGTAAAAGGTGGTGCAGAGCTATTAGTATTGGAAGGTTCAATTGAAGAGCAAGCCGATACACTCGTGAAGCACAGCTGGTTACGGGTTCCAATCAACAGTGAGATAAAAGCAAAAGCGGGTAACAACGGGGCAAAAATATGGATCAAAAGCGGCCATCTAATCGACGTAGAACATCAAATTACGCGAGTAAAAAACGCATAATGTAGTGATGTGTTTTTTTAGATGTTAAATGACAAGCGCTTAGCTGTAAAAGCTTCGTATTATAAAGTGAGCCTTCGGACTCACTTTTTTTATCGACAGCCGTATTGATAAAAGTGTCAATTAGGGCACAAGTTTAAGCGCAGTTACCGGTTCTTTACCATTGAAAAAAGGAGAGGGCTTATTCCGTTTCTTAAACATTCCCCAAAACATAAAACGTAACATTTTAGGCATGAATGAAAGAGGGAATTTAGGGTGAGTGTCTTTAGGCATCTCTCCAATAGCGCTTTTACCAAAGGCCTTTAAGGTTACCGGGCCTATTGCGTCTAGCTTTTCCCGCTCGTTAGCAAACTTC
>CALBVI010000414.1 GCA_937969395.1 uncultured Spongiibacteraceae bacterium
CCGTGCCTAGACCACAAATTCCAACGTTAACCGAGTTCAAACTTCACCTCTTTAGATAGTAACTAATTGACAAAACAATCTGACAAAATAGCTCAAATGAGCACTGTAAAAATTAAAGGCGCAATTGTATTTCAGCTAGGCCAGCAAAGCCATCGTGTAAGCCAATCTTGTCGTTAAATTTAGCGGCTATAACAAAAAACGGCGCTTAAAGCGCCGTTTTGGTTGTATCAATTAGCTATAGCTATTAATTGCCTGCTTATTTTTGAGCCTCTTGCTTAGCGTAAAGCTCAGCAGCAAGATCAGGATCAACCTCTACACCCAAGGTTGTCGCCAACTGCAAAGCGGGCATATATCCCGGTAACAAACGCCCCTCGGTGGTCACTAACGCCGGTGTACCACTAACACCGATTTGCTTACCTAATTCAAACTGGCTCGCAACAGGGTTACTAGGACAAACATTCATTGGAATATTTTCGCGATTCTTCAACCGGGTTAATGTCGCCTGCTTATCAATTGAGCACCACGCGCTAGCGATCTTATCGTAAGAAGCTGACTCAAGGCCTGCACGAGGATAAGCCAGATATCTCACCTCAATACCTAAGCGGTTTAAATCGGGGACTTCTTTATGGAGTTTCTGACAGTAAAAACAGTCAACATCTGTAAATACCATAATCGATGCTTTAACAGGCTGAGCTGCCGGAGAGAAAACAATCATATCATCGACTGACACCGCAGCCATTAAATCAGCTCGGCCACCTTCACGTTCTTTTTCTGCGATATTAACAAAGCCACCAGGAGCCACTTCATACATATCACCTAACACGAAAAACTTGCCATCTGCAGTGCTGTAAAGGCGTGGGCCATTGACTATAGCCACCTCATACAAACCCTCCATGCTGCTAGGCTTAACAGACGAAATCACAAGACTAGGACGACTCTGCTTAAAATTAGTACGAATAGCTGTCTCAACAGCGACCAACATCGATTCGTCAGTTTGAGTTTGAACAAGATCTTGCTCATCGGCCGCATAAACACTCATTGACATGACGATTGCCAACAAGGCAACTGAAAAACGCTGTAACTGTTTCATTCAAACACTCTCTAATAGTCGGTTTAATTCTACACAATCACTACTTAACACTACTCTAAATAGATCATACGTTCGATCTAGGCGATAGATTATAGTTCCTACTGACAGGATTTTTCTATTAATAAACACCTTAAATCTCAATATATGGTGATAACTGCTCACTTAACAGGCTAACTGAGCATTATCTAAGACCTTAGCGGCAAGAATTAAGCCCGCGGGTGATGGCTCGCATGTAAGGACTTCATTCTTTCACGGGCCACATGGGTATATATTTGAGTAGTACTGAGATCACTATGACCCAACAAAAGCTGCACCACCCGTAAATCAGCACCGTGATTAATCAAATGAGTAGCAAACGCATGCCTTAAAGTATGTGGCGATAACGACTGATTAATCCCCGCTCTAGCAGCATAAATCTTAATCCGATACCAAAACGTCTGCCTAGTCATCATGCTACCGCGCTTAGAAGGAAACACCGCCTCGGTTAAACGCGGCCCAAGCAACGCAGGCCGTGAATGCTGCAAATAACGTTTTAACCAATGCAGCGCCTCCTCCCCCATCGGCACCAATCGCTCTTTACTGCCCTTACCCATAATACGAACCACACCTTGATTCATACTCACCTGCCCAAGCTGCAACGAAACCAATTCAGTTACACGCAAACCAGAGGCATAAAGCAGCTCCAGCATCGCGCGATCTCTTAACTCTATAGGCTCGTCAGGATTGGGAGCATTCAATAAATCCTCAACATCCTGCTCAGATAAAGACTTAGGCAACGGGCGACCTAGCTTAGGACTTTCAACTTGCAACGTGGGATCAAGGTGGATGTTAGATTCACGCAACTGGTATTGATAAAAACCACGCAGACAGGATAGGAGTCGAGCAGTAGAACGCGCCGATATTTTTTCTTGCAGACGCCAGCCCAAATAACCTTCGATGTGGCTTTGCTGAACAACTAATAAGGTGACGCCACTCTTATTTAACCAGTCATCGAACTGACTTAAATCACGGCGATAAGACGACAGTGTATTTTGACTTAGGCCTTTCTCCATCCATATGGCATCGAGAAAGGTGTCTATCGTGGGGTTTTCTTTTTTAGGGTTAGAAGCCATTTATTATTAACTTGAGATAAAAACCAGAACCTAACAATAACACTACTGTAGGTTCTCATTGAAAATAAAATATTCTCACTCATTTTGAATCGTGGCTGCTTTAGTCTTGTTAGCAGACATTAGAATGCCTCAAATCAATCGAGGATTATTGACTAAAACGTGCCAATAACAGTCATAAGGTTGCTGCGGGAGCGGAAAAAAGCAGACATTCAACGCCTTTATAACGGGCAAAGTGCGCAGCACTTTGTCCAGCCGCAGGCGTTCGTTGATAAACTTGTTAGATTTTTTCTTGGCTATAGTGATACACCATCAAAACACTTCCTTCTTTCTTGTTCTTCATAAATAGTAATATACGGCACGGTATAAACCAAAAGCAATGTATCTAAAAACACACTTGGAATGAAATCAATAACGGCTAAAGCCGTATAATGATCCGGCCCTGTATCTGACCTTGATACTCCTTCAGACGGATTAATTATTTCAGTATTAAACCTAGTTCCAGCATAGGGTTCTGGTTCGCACACAGTTATTACCAAAGACGAGCAGCCGCTAAGAATAACAACTACAATAGCCGAAAAAATAAATTTAAAGATGCTGGTTTCCGTGCCCATTCTATTTGGATATCCATAAATCTAACAGCTGAATAGTACGGACCCTGCGG
>CALBVI010000415.1 GCA_937969395.1 uncultured Spongiibacteraceae bacterium
CAATCACTGACTACCGCCCTACTTCAGTTAGATGATCTGCTTTACGGCAATCAGCAAAACAGTGATCAGTGGAATGGCGAAAACCTGCTTACCCTACTAAAACAACTTCGACAGCAAAAAGAAAACAAACCTTCTGAAGAGCAACTGTCGCCACTCTATCCTCAATAGCTAATAGCCAGCCATAAAAAAAGGAGCTTAAATCAGCTCCTTTTTTTCGTTTCTGCAGTATTAAATTATGCGGATGTATGCAATCCACACTCACGATTATTCTCTACTTTAGTAGGATCAAAATAATGGCGACAAGTGGGCAATTCATTTTCATCCATAAAGTCTTGGATATCCTGATCGCTCCAATAAAAAATAGGCGCCACTTTTAAAATCCCGCGATTATCGATGGATAAAATATCGAGGGTTTTTCTAAAATCGGTCTCTTCGCGACGAATACCACTAATCCAAACTTCTGGCTTTAAATCATTTAGTGCTTTCTGAAACGGCTCTAGCTTAACCTGACGAGTAAATTCCTCATGCACATCTGGATCATCATCCGGATGCGGAATCCCTCCCATAATGGCGTTCCTACGCTCAGCGGTCCACTGCGGAATGTAAATTTTCATATTAGGTTTTAACAGCGTCATAATATTTTCAGCAGCACGGTAGGTATCTGGCACGTTATAGCCACTGTCTACCCATATCACTGGAATTTCAGCATCAGCATCGGTAATCATCTTTAACATCGCTGCTGAATTTTGCGCAAAACTGGTTGTTGAAATAACCGAACGTCCAAGACTCATCGCCCAGCGAATAATTTCTATTGGTGATTTATCAGTAAGCTCTTGGTTTAATGCTGCTAAATCTAAATCTCTAATTGACACAAAATGATCCAAAATCGAGTAATTAAGTCTTTACACCTTAAATAAGGGCTGCGACTATAAATCAAACTGAATAAAAATTCAATTAAATCAATCAGTTATAACCAAATACTCTAATCTTATAACAAAAAGTTTTTTTATAATGCTAGATTGTATCAACTCAAACCACCTCCTCATCAGGAAGCAAGCAGCGAATCTGTTAATCACGCTGCTGAGAGAAGTTTTTATGCATAAAGACAATCTAGCGCTTTTCATTTAAACGGAGCATTACTGCAAATGCTTAATCACTACTTCGACATCACCTTGTGAAGTGGAAAAATAAACACTGTCTTCGCTGATTGTCACTGAGAACTCCATTGTTCGCTGTACATATTTAGCTAGATCCTTAATAGCCTCCGAGGGGAGCTGAACCACAGTTACCGGGATGTCTTTAAATTTGTCTTTCCCTTGAGACCACCAAACATCTGATTTCGAATTAAACGAATACACCTTGGTTAACTTACTAGTGCGACAAGCTTTCTTTATGCGATCAAAAGCCGGCTCACCCACATCTATCCACAAAAGCTGCTGATCATCCAAGCTGCGCAACTCAATATCCGGCTCATCCGCAGCACTCAACCCCTTAGTAAAGCTGAGTTCTGGCTCGGCATTGTGGATGTAGGCAACAACCCTTGCCATCATTCTTTCTAATGACTCGGATGGGTGCTGAGCAATGGTTAAATTGACCGTGTCGAAGTAATTTTTATCTAAGTCTGAGATGGAAATTTGAAATTTATAGATAGTTGGCTTTAATGCCACAGTTGGATTCCTATTGTGCGCGATGATTAGTATGAACTGAGCAGACTGCAGGGCTTAATTCTGGCTAAAAACAAGGGTCCGAAACCCATATTTTCATATACGCGTTATGTAAACGCCGGATTAATCCACTATTTTCATATTCTACCAGTGTTTGGCTAAGTCCACCCATGAGTGATAGATGATCACTATTCTCCGCGGCAATAAGATAATAGGAGCGTTCCGGCTCGGAAAAATCTTTGAAAACAAGCTGATTGTCTACTTTATGTTTATTAGTCCAAAGTTTAGCTGTGTAGTAGCCATTAATAACATAATCGATATTCTCTGCCATCAAATCAATAAATGCACTGGACTCATCAGAATAAGATTTCACCGGCAACTGCAAACTTTTCACCAGTGTAAGTGTTGGCGAAGGTATGCTATCAGTTGAAATCACACCTGCGGTATACGACTTAAGTACTGAAATATCACTGCTATTAACGGGGTTGTTAACTCTAGAGATAATACTACTGCGACGTGTAAACAAAGGTTTATCCATAATGACCAGCGGATAATTCTTATTTTCTAATACGCGAGGTGACACCAGAAAGTCATATTCGCCATTGACTAACTTTCGAAGCTGCGTTTCAACTTGTGCAGCTCTACTTTCAGAGGGTATTGGAGCAGCCCCCCACTCGACAGTCTTGCCAACAGACTCGAAAATCATTTCAACTAACTGAGGGTATGACCCCGTCACATCACTATCCGCTGAACAAGACTTCTGCCATTTATAAGGTGGACGAGGTGCCTTATCGGCTACGGTAGAGCCGATACGAATGGTACTAATGTCCTTAGCTAAAATAAAAACGCTATTAAACACCATACATAGAACTATCAATATCTTATAACGTTTATTCATTGAGTCTAGTTAAATATGTTCTAAAAATAAATAAGCTTTCTGCAAGTATGATTTTAACCCCGAACCTAAAAACTATAACGCGATTAACACTGCAAAATCTAACAGATACAAGCTAACTATATACATGCGAAAATTAATGTATCTTGAGTAAGTATAGTAGATAAATGAAGTGCTGCGCGGGCCTGTCTTATCGGATGAAACTTAGGCTATGAACTTATAGCAGCAAATCTGCCACTGAGCGGAAAAGCGGCTGCCATATTCATATTTAACAAATATAACGACACCAATAAACGATGTTAAAAGCTCATATTTTTATTACACAATACGCTCATCAACAATCATCGAGCCTCAACCTAAACTCCATTTACAAACTAAAAAGGCGGCTATCGAGTAAACGACAACCGCCTTTCCTTTTAAGCTACAACGTTATTAGGCCTTATCTAAAGCCTGACTCACATCAGCAATAATGTCGTCTATGTGCTCGATACCTACGGAAATTCTAATCAGGTCAATACTCACGCCCGCAGCCGCTAGTTCTTGCTCATTTAATTGTCTATGAGTGGTAGACGCTGGATGGCAAGCTAACGATTTGGCATCACCAATATTCACTAAACGTAAAATCATCTCAAGCGCATCAATAAACCGAGCGCCCGCC
>CALBVI010000416.1 GCA_937969395.1 uncultured Spongiibacteraceae bacterium
CGACGAGCTGGATTTTACTGGCAGTCCGATTATGCGATTGCGCAGCGGTGTTAACGCTGAGAAAAGCTTGCGAGTTGTATTAGATCTGTCAGCAGATGTCAGTCCCCGTAGCTTTTTATTAAAAGCGAGCGAGAAATCCGATGATCGTTTAGTGATTGATCTCTACGATAAAGACAAGAAAGAAACCGTGGTAAAGCATGTTGATGACAGTGGCAAACGCGATATCGTTGTCGCTATTGTTGCCGGACACGGGGGTGAAGATCCCGGAGCCAGCGGCCCTAATAAGTTGCGTGAAAAAAATGTTGTATTGGCGATAGCCAAAGAATTAAATACCTTGTTGAGTAAAGAACGAGGGTTTAAATCTGTTCAGGTTCGTACTGGCGATTATTATGTCGGTTTACAAAATCGTCGAAGTATTGCCCGTAAAGCACAGGCCGATTTATTGGTGTCGATTCATGCGGATGCGTTTACCGATCACCGTGCTTACGGTAGTTCTGTATTTGCTTTATCGAGAAAAGGAGCCTCTAGTGCAACGGCTAACTTTTTAGCTACCGATGCTAACAATTCCGATTTGGCTGGTGGTGTTAGCCTTAATGATAAAGATGATGTTTTGGCCGGTGTATTGACTGATTTATCAATGTCCGCCAGCTTAGATGTCAGTATGCAAGTTGGTGCCCGCGTTGTTAAAGAGATGGGAAAGATTTCTCGCTTACACAGTAAAAAAGTTGAACAGGCGAACTTTGCGGTATTGCGCTCGCCAGATATTCCATCGATTTTGGTTGAGACAGGTTTTATTTCTAATCCTGGCGAAGCTAAAAAATTGAATACTAAAAGCTATCAAAGGAAAATGGCCCAAGCTATTTTTGATGGCGTGATTAATCATTTTGTGTCTAGCCCGCCACCGGATACCTTACTTGCTTGGCAGAAGCGTAATGGCAAACAAGAAACTGCCTATGTGATTGCTCGTGGAGATACGCTTTCGGCTATTGCGGTTCGCCACAAAGTGAGTGTGACAAGGATTCTCCAGCATAATAATTTGGTGGCTGCCAATACCATTAAAGTTGGTCAGCGGATTATTATTCCTGCGTCTTAACCTGCGCTTTGCTGTTCGTATAACGTTTTCTATTTATTACTATCTGTCGATTAAGCTTTTATGTCTAAAATAAAATTACTCAGTCCGCGTTTGGCTAACCAAATTGCTGCCGGTGAAGTGGTCGAACGCCCAGCGTCTGTTATTAAAGAGCTTGTTGAGAATAGTTTGGATGCTGGTTCTAGTCGTATTGATATTGATGTCGAAGCTGGCGGTGTGAAATTAATCCGCGTGCGTGATAACGGTGGCGGTATCGATCAAGAAGATATGCCGCTAGCATTGAGTCGTCATGCCACCAGTAAAATTTCTGAATTAGAAGATTTAGAGCGCGTAGGTAGTTTAGGTTTTCGTGGGGAGGCTTTGGCGTCGGTGAGCTCGGTTTCGCGCTTAACCATCCTGTCTAATACAGAAGATAAATCCGCTGGTTGGAAGGCGCAGACAGAAGGTCGTGATATGGAGGTGGAGGTGAGTCCAGCTCCGCATCCACAGGGGACCACTGTTGAAGTGCGCGATTTGTTTTTTAATACCCCGGCGCGGCGAAAATTTTTGCGCACTGAAAATACTGAATTTAAACATTTAGAAGAAGTGATTAAACGACAGTCCTTGAGTCGCTACGATGTTGGTTTTCATTTGCGCCATAACGGCAAAGCAATCCATTCATTAAAACCCTGTTCATCATTAATTGAGCGTGAGCGTCGTGTCGCCACTGTGTGCGGCCCCGCATTTATGCAAAATGCATTGCATATTGATACCGAAGCCGCGGGTTTGCATTTGTGGGGCTGGGTAGCGCTACCGACGTTTTCTCGCAGTCAATCTGATTTGCAGCACTTTTATGTTAACGGTCGAGTGATTCGCGATAAGTTAGTGACTCACGCTATTCGCCAAGCTTATCGCGATGTGTTATTTCACGGCCGTCATCCCGCTTTTGTTTTGTATCTAGAATTAGATCCCGCCATTGTCGATGTTAATGTGCATCCGACAAAACACGAAGTGCGGTTTCGCGATGGCCGTACTGTGCATGATTTTCTGTTTCGTAGTTTGCATCGTTTGTTGGCGGAGGTGCGTCCAGAAGATCAATTAGCGCCAACAGTAATGGATGGCGCGCAAACCGTTGTTAGTGGTGTTGCTGCTGGAGAATTTCAATCGCAGGAAGCGATGGCATTGCGTGATGTTGCCTATCCTTCCGGTCAGCATTCGAATCCTGGGCAGGCTGCGGTGGCTGAATCGATAACAAATTACCAGTCGTTATATGGTTCGTCAGCTGGTGGTCTAGGTTTTAATCCGGTATCGAATGGTGCTATGAGCACTACGCCTGATATCGGTGCCGACGACGTTAATATTCCTCCTTTGGGTTATGCCGTTGCTCAGCTAAAGGGGATTTATATTCTTGCAGAAAATGAACATGGCTTGGTGTTGGTTGATATGCATGCAGCACATGAGCGTATTACTTATGAGCGGATGAAAACCGCGCGCGAAGGCGAGGGTATTCAAACTCAGCCGTTGTTGGTGCCAGAAACCGTAGCAGTAAGTCAGCGCGAAGCTGATTGCGCTGAAGATCAATTAGAGTTTTTTGCTAGCCTTGGTTTGGGTTTGGAGAGAGCAGGGCCGGAAACCATTGTTATACGACAGTTGCCGGTGATTTTACAAAATAGTGAAATCGAACAATTGGTGCGTGATGTGTTGGCTGACTTGCTGGAATATGGGTCGAGTGATCGTATTCAGGCACAGATTAATGAGATTTTATCGACGATGGCTTGCCATGGTTCGGTGCGCGCTAACCGCCGTTTAACTATTCCTGAAATGAATGGGTTGTTGCGAGATATGGAAGAAACTGAACGCAGTGGCCAATGTAATCACGGTCGCCCTACTTGGACGCAGATGTCCTTAGAGCAATTAGATAAATTATTTTTGCGCGGACAGTAGTGATTTTGTCTGGTAAATACTCTTATGCATCAGGTATTTTGTTTTAATAGGTGTTGAGCTGATTTTGAGTAGCTTGGGTAAATAGATGAGTGTTGTTCTGCTCTTGTTAAATAAAATGCGGTACAGATTAAATGAATGACAGCTTAGTGCCGCTACCTCCGGCTATTTTTTTGATGGGGCCGACGGCTTCAGGCAAAACTGATTTGGCGATTCAGTTGTGTCAGCAATTGTCTTGCGAAATTATCAGTGTCGATTCGGCACTAATTTACCGTGACATGAACATAGGCACTGCCAAACCAAACGCTGACGAGTTGGCGCAAGCGCCGCATCGTTTAATTAATATTTTAGATCCGGCTGAATCCTACTCCGCTGCTGATTTTCGGCGTGATGCTTTAGCGGCGATGACTGAAATTACCGAGCGTGGCAACATCCCTTTGTTAGTTGGCGGCACCATGCTGTACTTTAAGGCGTTGTTAGAAGGTTTAGCTGATATGCCGCAAACCGATATGGCTATTCGTGCGTATATAGAGGGCGAAGCGCAGGAGCATGGTTGGCCATATGTTCATGCTCAGCTAGCTGAAGTTGATCCCGAATCGGCAAGCCGTATTCATCCGAACCACTCGCAGCGTATTGAGCGTGCATTAGGTATTTATCGGTCGACGGGTTTGACCATGACCCACTATTTACAGCAACAAGAACAGCAAGCCGAAGTGCGGTTCCCCTATGATGTTGTGCAATTGGCGATAGCGCCACTAGATAGAAAAGTATTGCATGAGCGAATTGAGCGTCGATTTAACATCATGATGGAACAAGGCTTGGTAGCTGAGGTCAAAGGTTTGCATCAGCGGGGTGACCTTAATTTAGATATGCCTTCGATGCGTGCTGTTGGCTATCGACAAATTTGGCAATATCTCGAAGGTGAGTTGTCAGAGCAAGAGGCGGTTGAGCGAGGAATTATAGCTACTCGTCAATTAGCAAAGCGACAATTTACTTGGTTGAATAGCTGGGATGATGTCAATTGGTTGTATACCGATGAGCGAGGTTTGTTAGTTTCTACCGAATCGACAGCTGATGTAGTTGCTGGCTTGGAAGGTGCTCCAGCACTGGATTTAGCGTTGAAATATCTAGAAAATTTTCCTGCTAGATGAGTGAGTAAGCTATACTTGCGGAGTTATTCTCGATATTCAGAATATTTTGTACGATTGTTATCAAGAACGATAAAAGTTAGGTCTCATATTATTATATTTTATAGACCCCATTTGGGTCTTAAGGAGAGTTCCATGTCAAAGGGGCATACATTACAAGACCCTTATTTAAACGTTTTGCGCAAAGAGCGGGTTCCCGTCTCTATCTACCTTGTAAATGGTATTAAGTTGCAGGGCCAAATCGAATCTTTTGACCAGTTTGTTTTACTGTTGAAAAACACCGTAAGCCAAATGGTATACAAGCATGCTATTTCTACTGTAGTGCCTTCACGCGCTGTGCGTATGCCTACGGCAGACCAAGAAGGTGAAGAAAGTTAATCGCTATTCTATTTTCTTGGCGGTACCCAATAGCAGTGTACTTGGGAAGTTTTTGAGGTTAATCGTTGTTTTTTGATCGTCCCGAATCTGGTGAGCAAGCCGTTCTTGTTCATCTAGATATTGTTCATTCCAATGAACGTGAAGATCCCCGTGAGTTTGAAGAACTTGCTCTATCTGCAGGTGCTGACCCTGTCGCTTTTATCGGTGGGCAGCGTGCCACCCCTACGTCACGTTATTTTGTCGGTAGCGGCAAATTAGAAGAAATTCGTCAGCAGGTGATTCAGCAAGAAGCCAAATTGGTGTTGTTTAATCACGCCTTATCGCCTAGTCAAGAACGTAATTTAGAAGAAGTGTTAGAGTGTCGCGTGCTTGATCGCACGGGGTTAATTCTCGACATTTTTGCTCAGCGAGCGCAAACAAGTTATGCTCGGACGCAAGTGGAGTTAGCGCAATGTCAATATTTACTTCCTCGTTTAACACGAATGTGGACACACCTTGATAAACAAAAGGGAGGTATAGGAATGCGTGGT
>CALBVI010000417.1 GCA_937969395.1 uncultured Spongiibacteraceae bacterium
CTTCAAAGAACTTGAAAGTATCAGAATTATAGCTAACACCTACTTCTACAGTATCGGGAGTTGCTGGATCGTCATCCCAATCACCAAGAACACCATTGTCTAACGCGTTAATAGTGTCTGGGTTAAAAAAGCCAACATTAACTCCAGCGGGGTTATTACCTTTTGCAATTTGACCGTAAAACGAGCTGTTATCATCAATAGCATAATTAAATGACAAACGTGGTAAAAATGCTTTAGTTTTGGCGCCGTCCGATTCACCTGAAACTGTATCGGTACCACCCACATCATCTTCCTGATAACGACCTTCAGCGGTTACTGTTAATTTCTCAGTTAAATCGTAAGTCGCGTTAAAGAATGCGCCAATATTAGTAGCTGTTTCTTGGAATACCTGTGTAGGAACAGAAACATCAACACCGGTTAAGTCTAAATATCTTTGAACTGCTTCGTCGCCCTGTAATATGGCGCCATAGCCACCAAAATACAGCTCAGTAGTAAATGAATAATCATAGTATGATCCACCAACAACCCAACGCAGACGATTTTCAGCAGGTGAAACCCAGCGAGCTTCCAGATAAGTTTCCTCAATTTCAGACGGGTCAGACATAATAGTTCCTATATCTGAGGCTGCCATGCCGCCTGTAGTCACACCCCATAAACCGCTCATAGCATTAATTTCAACTTGAAGCGTGTCCCGTGATGGGTCACCATTATAACCACTGTTATCATCTCCATCATTACCACGAACATAATTCTCTTCGCCATAAAATGTTGATACCTGAATCAAGCTGCCATTATCTAAGCTGTAATCAAGCTGTAATGAAAGGCGATCTTTTTCATCAAAAGCACCTACGTCACCGAATGGTAAAGATTGTGACTCGGCAATAAACATTGCGTCTTCAAGGTCCTGTCCAGTATAGCCATTCGGATTATTAGCAGCGAGAACAGCTGCGCGGTCGTTTTGAGATTGAATCGGAGCGCCTTGACTCCAATCGCAATTGATAGTCCCTGTTTGCCACAAACCATCCCCCATGTTGACATTAACAGTACCGTCAAAACAGGCATCACGCGCTTCTTGTGAAATAAAGTATCCTACTGATGGCGTATCGTCACTTTCAGTATGTGTAAAAGATAATTCGATTTCTAGTGCGTCAGTCGGTGCGAACACCAACTTCCCACTGAAAGACTCGGAAGTACGTTCACCGTACTGAATGCCTTCATTTGACATAAACTCATTTGGAGCATCACTGTCTTCAACATTTGCACTAACTAAAAATCCTAGCGAGTCTGTAATAGGACCGCCATAAGAAAGACCTATGATCCGTTTGCCGTAATCATCCACATCAACGTTAGCCTTACCTTCTAACTCCTGACCAGGATCTTTAGTTGTATAGTTGATGGCCCCACCAAATGTTGAGCGACCAAATGCAGCACTTTGAGGACCACGATATACCTCAACCTGTGCTACATCATTAAAATTAAAGTTACCTTGCGAACCCAATACTGGCATACCGTCAATAAATGCCGATACTTTGGTACGGTTAGTAGCAATTTCATTAGACTGAACACCACGAACACTAGGAAGCGCCGAGTTACGGTCAATCGCTTCGTCATAGTGAATACCCGGTGTTAAATCAAACAAATCTTGCTGAGTCAAAATACCAGCATCTTTAATTAGGGATTCACCTAATACGGAAATGGAGACCGGAATCTCAGTTAATGATTCTTCACGTTTACGGGCTGTAACGGTTATCTCTTCTAATACAAAGCCTTCGTCTTGCGAATATACCGGCGCCGAGCAGAATAGACTTAATGCCACCCCACCCATCAGCAGCTTATGATTATTTTTCATTTTTATGACCTCTTAAAATTATTTTTGTCTGTATTAGCAAACTAATACATTAGTTTGCTGTAGACGGTCCGGTCCGCTCGGTCCCCCAAGGTTTAAGTATTTTTGTACTAAAAACCTTAAAAATATCAATAATCTAATAAAGTTTATGAAATTATCGATACAGATCATAGTAAACACAAGAAATACACATTTCAATATAAAACCCGTATTTATACATTTTTGTATATATTCGCTACCTGTATTAAGAAATTCAAAAAAACGTAACCAGCTAGGCAAGTTCTAGCTCGCTATTACCTGCTTCATGTTCCTGCTTAATTATTGCGCGCAGAAGGGAAAGAGTGATTAAAAATGCAGACGATGAAGCCTTTTATAAAGTGAAGTTAGAGTTAATCTACAGGATTCATCACCCTAATTAAGCCGCTCATCAAGAAAAATAATGGGGGCTCCTAGCAATTGCGGCTTGTAGTCAGCAACGAGACGGATTTTCGCAACACGTTCAACTACTAGCACAAACCGCTCAGTATGCGGCCGACCAACGGGTGTTTAGTCTGCGACCCATAACTAATAAAAGATTCAGTGTACAAGGCCACGTAATAGGACGTTATTACTATCGTGGAAACCTACTTCGCTAAATATTGCAACTTTGATTCATAAACATAGCTATAAACAACAATGACACACAGATATAAAAAAAGCCCCCTTGATTTCCCAAGGAGGCTTTTGAATAAGGCTATCTCTACAGCTTAGAAACGATAAGCGGCACGTAAACCTATTGTACGCTCTTGACGAGGTGTGATTGAGTAGTTCAAGTTAGCAGCTTCATTACCAGTTCCTAAGAATCCAGTAGTATCGACTGTTTCATCAATTGTGTAATCAGTGCCTGTGCCGTAACGAACAGGTGTGTCATCATCTGTTAAGTTATTAATATACAGTGTTACATCCCAACTCTCAGCTGAGATACCAGCTGAAAGATTCATTGTGGTGTAACCCGTAGTTTCCGCAACATTAGCCTGATCTAAATATTGCGAAGTTTGGAAGCGAATATCAGCACGAGCATTCCAACGTAGGCCACTATCACCTAGGTCTGCGTTATAGCTCGGGCTTATAGAGCCACTCCAATTTGGTTGTTCAGCAACATCTAAACCGGATACATCGTGACAGTTATATGCACCAGTGCTGCTTAGCACTTCTTCGCTTGCATCAACCAAACCAACACCCACTAATGTAATACTACAATAGTCCGCGTACTCAGCTTGTAAATAGCTTAACGTTCCACGTACATTGAAGTTTTGAGTAAATTTATAAGTACCCTCAAACTCAATGCCGCTCATTTCAAGATCACCTTCGTTAATGAACGTACGGTTAGATGTTCCCGCTTCTGGTGGCCCTACAACTGTTGGATCAGCCCAATTTAAGTTAACTGATTGAACCTGATCTTTCCAATCCATATAAAAGATAGCTGTTGCGTAAGTTAACTTATCATCAAACGCGACACCCTTGAAACCCAACTCATAGTTAAGAAGAGTCTCTTCTTCAAACTCTACGAAAGTCGTAGAATCATAATCTACGAAAGCTTGACCAGGACCATCTAGGTTCGCGATAGAATCTGGATTAAAGAAACCAACATTGACGCCACCAGGATTATTACCTTTAGAAATTTGACCATAGAATGAATTATTATCGTCTAGAGCATAATTAAAAGATAAACGAGGTAGGAATGCCTTTGTTTCAACGGAACCTGATTCACCAGAAGCAGTATCAGTACCGCCAGCATCATCAGATTGATAACGACCTTCTAAGGTCACAGTCAACTTTTCAGTAACGTCATATGTAGAGTTAAAGAATACACCCCAGTTAGTCGCTGTCTCAGAAAAAACTTGCGTAGGCTCAGACACATCAACGCCAGTCAAATTAAGGTATCTGGCAACTGCATCATCACCTTGAAGAATCGCGCCGTATCCACCAAAGTACAAGTTCGTTACGAAAGAGTAGTCATAGTAAGAACCACCCACAACCCAACGCAAACGATCCTCACCGGGAGATACCCAGCGAACCTCTAAGTAGGTTTCTTCAATATCAGTCGGATCTGACATGATCGTACCGACATCAGAATTCGCAGCCATACCACCGGTAGTAACAGCAAAAGCTCCACTGCCACCAGTGATCTGTATAGTGTCCCTTATAGCATCTCCATTAGATCCGCTATTATCTGAACCGTCATTTCCACGAATATAAGTCTCTTCACCATAAAAGGCAGACACCTGCACTAGACTGCCATCGTCTAGGCTATAATCCATCTGAAATTGTAAACGATCTTTTTCATCAAACGATCCAACTTGATCGGTAGGCAATGATTGAGCTGATGCAATAAAAAGTGCATCTTCTAAATCCTGGCCAGTTAAGCCATAAGGGTTGTTCGCCTCATAAACAGCTGCGCGATCATTTTGAGCCTGTATAGACGCACCTTGAGACCAATCGCAATCTAACTCACCAGTAGCCCATAGCTGAGTACCCATGTCTACTTGAGTAGTACCATCAAAACATGCATCACGAGCATCTTGAGAAATAAAGTAGCTTACAGAAGGAGCGTCATCACTTTCTATATGCGTGAAACTTAGTTCCATTTCTAATGCATCATTAGGAGCAAATACTAACTTACCACCAAATGAATCTGAGCTACGCTCACCATAATGCGTGCCATCTGAAGCAATAAATTCATCAGGCGAACTGCTATCTTCAACATTAAAGTCTACTAGGAAACCTAATGTATCAGTAATTGGACCGCCATATGAACCGCCAATAATACGTTTACCGTAGTCATCAACATCAATATTGACAGAGCCTTCTAATTCTTCGCCTGGGTCTTTAGTGACATAGTTAATTGCGCCACCGAAAGTAGAACGACCAAAGGCCGCACTCTGAGGACCACGATATACTTCAACCTGAGCAACACTGCCAAATTGAACATTACCCTGCGAACCTAATACCGGCATACCATCAATAAACGATGTTACTTTGGTACGGTTTGTAGCAACCTCATTAGATTGGACACCACGAACACTGGGTAACGCAGAGTTTCTATCAAATGCTTCGTCGTAGTGAATACCTGGTGTTAGATCAAATAAATCCTGCTGAGTTAAGATACCTGCATCTTTAATTAGTGACTCACCTAATACGGAGATAGATACTGGAACCTCGGTTAATGACTCTTCACGCTTACGAGCCGTAACCGTAATTTCTTCTAACGCAAAGCCTTCATCTTGAGAATATGCTGGTGCTGCACAGAGTAAGCTTATCGCCACTCCGCCCATCAGCAACTTATGTTTGTTTTTCATTTTATGCCCTCACTGATTATTATTTGCCCAACAAAAAACCGTACAACGATCTCTTATTAGACATGCCCCGAAGATTTTGTTATTTCATTGTGAAACTTCAGATATCGATACCCCTAATTAAAATAATGAAATTATCGATAATTTTGATGATATACACAACAAACACTCAATACAACACAAAAACTGCATATAGCCATCCAACTCAACACAAGAACTGCAATAATCGACAAAATAAGTATTTAATGTGAAGAGCAAGTAGACTATGTGAAGAGACGGGCAATAAATGTCTGTTTTTATCGTTATTTGGGTATAACAATTTACAAAGTCGGCAATAACCAAAAGATAATAAGTAGCTAACTATTTATTATCTTCATTTCTAGGCTTACATGAGGATTTACTGCATAGTATCCATAAGTGACTTTAGGCGCTGATTTAAAAGCTTAACTGAATCTTTTAATAGCGCTAACTTATACTCGGGCAACTGAGAATCACCTTCAATATTTTGCAGTAACTGAGCAATTTTCGCAGATTGTTTCATCATGCCACTTACTGCGATTGGGGTCGGAGAATAAGTTCCATCCTCATAATTCACCATGGTATTACCAATAATTGACACTAGCCTTCTGGCAGTTTCAACACTTGCCAATAAATCACCTGCCGAATATGTTGACTCCATTCGCATTAATAACAGCTCAGCATTAGGATAAAAAGCGATCGCACTATCGATAAGTTTTGTCGCTTCATTATACATACGCGGCTGTAGCTCTGGCGTGGTAAGTTTAATTCGCCAGTCCGCTCTTAATTTCACACTGGTTTCATACCATAAATCAGATGGTAAAACGCTTGCTAAAATGGCGTCTAACTTCACTAATTCTTTTAATTGACCTTTGCTTACCGCAGTCCATCCTCTAAAAGTAGCAGCACCCGTCCCCGTAAAATTAGTAAGCTCTTCACTAACATAACTCGGTACAGCGCGATCATTTAATACATGTTCAAACCAAGGCTGTAACAACGCATACCTAGCCTGCTGATTATTAGGCTCAGCTTGCAATGCTAGCAATAAATTCTTTTGTGATTCATCTGACTCTCCCTGCGATTTTTGACCCAGTGCAATCATAATAAGTGAGCTAGGATCAGCCACCTCAACTAACGAATCAGCTAAGTCGATGGCTCGGCGCCTCATTTTCATAAGTTCTAAACGCCTTGCAACATAGGGATAGTTTATTACACTCGAAAGAGAGGACCTCACTACGCTATCTGCCTGCAGAATAGGGTCATAGGGCTTAAGAAGTTTATCTATCCTGGAACCTCTTAGCGCATTCTCCGTATTCATAACTTGAGCTGACATCGTCGCCATATAATTATTATCATCGGTGATGATATCGCCACCAATGGCAAAGGCCTCTATGTTTTGCTGATCCAGAGCTAAGGCCGCTAAAACGTCCTCAACCGAACCGACACCCCGTTCAAGATAACCTAAGGGGTCATCAGACATTGGCCGACCGGTTTGTACAATATCAGTCTCAACGTTTAGCGGTTTATCAGAACCTAAAAAAAACAAGACCTCACTATTCCATTGATAAACACGAACATAGGGAAAAACATCCAGCACTGTTGCACAAAGACTTCTTAATAAAAATTCATCTAAAAACTGCGTATTCATCCACTGGAGATACACGCCATCTTCCGTTAAATGCTCCTTGGCTAAGGCCATAAATTCACGGGTATATAAATGCGAAGCACCCGCCGTCCAAGGGTGCGAAGGCTGCGAGACAATCGCATCGAATTTTTTGGAGGTGAGTGTTAAGGCACTGCGGGCATCATTAATCGTTACCTTCACCCGCGCTTGTTTAAGCGGATCAATAGCCCGCTCGTCACCTATCGATTGATTAGCCCTAACGACTTCCGGTTCAAGCTCAATCACATCAACCGACTTTACGGACTTCGGTACACCTTCAAGTGCTACACCAGCGCCTAAACCCACAATTAACATGGACTCAGTATCAGGCCGCGCTAACACCGGTACCATCGATAACATTCTTTGATTATGCAAATCGGGCGGAGCACCCACTAAATTGGTCGAAGCTTCTGGCAGACCATTGGTGCGTAAATTTAAAAACCCATCCTTCTCAATCATTAGCACCGTCGCGGAACGACCGACTTCATAGTAACGAATCTCGCCCGTTGGCGATGCAAAAACCGGCGACGATCTCAATACGGCCTCAGGCATACTAGGGCGATAAAAAAGCGTAATACCTAAAACAAAAAACGCTACGGCAGCCACTAACGCTTTTGGTTGTTTATTGATTAATACCGTAGCGCCCAAGGCCAACAAGGCATTCACAACGACAGCAAACTTAATAGCGCCTTCATACTTTAAAGCCGGAATTAAAAAGAAAGCAGCCGCCGTCGCACCAACAATCGCACCCACTGTATTCCATGAATAAACCCGTGCCGACGATGATGCCGCATCGTGTTTTTCAGTGGCAAGAATACGCACCGCTAAGGGAAAGGTTGCGCCAATAAAAATAGCTGCGGGTAACAAAACAGTAAATGCTAATAACACATTACCCTTAAGCCCAAAGGATTCTGGAACCAAAAAAGGTAATGATTGATAAATAAATAATGACATTAACGCAATGCCACATTGCACACCAATAAACCACTGTGTTGCCTGAATACGACTATTGGCAAAACGTGAAGCGATTGCACTACCAATAGCAATACCACCCAAAAAACCCGCTAACATGGTCGAAAATGCGGTAATACTGCCACCTAAAATATGACCCAATAAGCGGGTCCATAACACTTCATAAATAAACGAGTTCGCACCAGACAACAGCATTAAGGGCAAGATCCAATAGCGTTTCTTTAAAGAGGCGCCTAAAGGTTCTGCACGATCAGTCGCTGCGGTTTCTTCAACCTCAGGTTCTTGCGCTGCTTCTTTGTTATCGTGCGTGCCAATATAGTTGGCAATTAATGCTGCCAAAATAAAGACTAAACCATTAACACCAACACCTACCAATACCGTGCCATTAAGTCCTAGGGCAGGTAATAATAAAAAGCCTGCAACCACAGTGCCAGCAATAGCGCCTGCAGTATTAGTTGCATATAACAAACCCACGCGGCTGCCTATTTGCTCTTTCGATTGCACAACATACTGCGTTAATAGGGGCAGCGTGGCGCCCATAAAAGCCGTTGGAATAGCCAATACAACAAAAGCAATAATGAGATAAAAAAACGACTGGCCAAGGCCACTAGCATCAACCGGTTCAGGCTGACCGCCCAGTAATAAACCGTATAGCATGCTGGCAAGGTCTAATAAAAAAGGAACTGCCAACGCAGATAGTGCGATGCCTGCTTCAAGTAAACCGTAAAACAAAACCGGCCGAGTAATGCGATGTATATATCGAGCGGCTACACTTGCACCTAAGGCAAGCCCACCCATATAAGCCGCTAAAACGGCTGCAACGGCTAACTCAGACGTACCAAAAACAAGAGAAAACTGCCGCATCCAAGCTGTTTGATAAAGCAGCGCAGCGAATCCAGACAAGACAAAACAAGCAACAACACCGAAAAGAACAATGTTGTTATAAAAACGATGGGGCATTTTAAAGACCTTAGGAGGCGATATACGATTTCTATGGAGATTGACTGTTTTTATTATATCGATATTGTAAGTCTAAACACACAAGAAAATAAGGCTACAGACTAATGAAGGGGCTTTTACTGTTCCTCAGCCTTTCTCGCTTCAGCTAAATCATAAGTAATATAAAACTCTGTTTGATAAGCGCCCCATGCCCCATTTTCTATAGCAACATTAACCCTACGCAAATACTCTGGGGGCATACGCAGTACGATAACTTGCCCTATTCCCATCATTACATAATGATTAACAATTTCGACACCTTTAGGCGGGAACTCATCTCTAAAATTAGTTTTATCAATCAATTCACGCCGCTGAACATTATTCATAGATTGATCATGCTTCAAAAAGACCGTTAGCAACACCGTATCTTTATGAGGCAAGAGAGGAACTTGTGCATATAGCATTGAGCTACTCAATAATACGACGCTAAGCAGCAACTGATAAAATCTATTCATCATGTTATACACCAAAAAAGTTTATTTTTCAGGGCTAAATATTGGCTGAAAACTTCTCTCGGCAATTTTCCAACCATCTTTTGTCACTTTGTATTTATCGAGGTACTTACCCATAACAGCAAAGCCTTGTACTGGTATCGTTTTACCACTTTCCACAGGCTTATCTAACGTTTTTGAATAAATAGTCGCATAGTGAATACCTGTTGCATTGTTTTCATCAACCAAAGTAATCAAGCTTGTTGCCATAACATGCATTGTTGTCGAAAGCGGATTTACATCTTTAATTCGTTGTTGTAAAACTTCTCGGCCTGCATAAACTTTTCCACGATAAAAAAACTTGCCGTCCTCAGCAAATAAATCAGCGTAAGCTTGGGCATTTAAACTATCTCGATGAATCGCATAACCATCAGCTAGCAGCTTAATCTCAGTTTTGGCACTTAACTGTTGTTCTATGCTCATTTCTTCAGCTTGAGCACTCACTAAACCTAAATTAAAAATAGCTACAAAAAAACCAAAAAAAGTTAATACTCTCATTGTTATTCCTTATTTTATTGCTCAATCACTTAATAAAAAATCGGGCGAGTAAAATGCTCGCCCGATACCATTATTCTACTGTGCGATCATCACAGGCATAAGGCTCCCATGGATAGTCCGCAAGAAGAACAACGTCTTGCCCACTCTGCTGCTGCCCTTCCGCCCAATACAACGAATCATCAGAGGTATAAGCTCGTGTTAACGATCCTTTTTCGGTATCTAACGTAAAGCGTTCTACCACATGCAGCTGATCACTTTTAACACTATTGATACTGGTTCGACCGCGCCCCCAACTAACACTTGGAGCAAAACCTACAGTATCAACTACAAGTACATCACCATCCCAATGACCAATAGAATGCCCAGCAAAAGACGACGTGATATTCGCTGGATGCTCTTTCATGTCTAAATGAATGGTACGCTCTGTATCCATAAAGCCATATTTTAGAACAATTTTATTTTCTTCTTGAATGATGCGGTTTGAAGGCTGGTCAAATGTCCAGTCTCGAAAGAAATCTCTAGGATTACAATCTAAACGTCCTGTTGCTGTTTCAGCCGCCGCCTCGCTTATTGTTGCCTCCGCTATTTTCAATGCGGCTAAGCCTTCAACGGAGTATTCAAGTGGTGTGCCGCCGCCACGTCTTGGGGGCCCGCCGGCGCCAGGAGGACCACCGGCATCTGCAGGGGCCGCAACCGCAGCGCTAACTGCACCAACTAAACGCTGCTCTGCTGCCCAATCGCCGCCAATATAGGGAACACCCCAAGCCGTTTTTGCAGGACGTTCGGTATTAACCTCAAGTTTGTTTTCTTCCAACTGGGCATAGCGCTCAATAGCTTCGCCACCGGCAAGTGCTACTGTTTCGACATAACAACCATTGGCTTCTTTTCGAGAAGCAACGCCCACAACGTCAATAGCAGTTCCGTTTTTAAACATATCCGCAGTCCAACCAGAACGTTTCATCACGCTGGCTGCACGCATTTCACAATGCCAATTTACGACTTCACCGTTTTCACCCGTAACATCAAAATAAACATAGGCATGAGGGTTAACAAAGCCTAGATCAGTAATAACACCACTGACTTTAACAATTTTAGTCACATCAAATTGACTATTATGGCCGTGATGCGCCATCGCGCTCATCGGTAACGTCGCCAGCGCAGCTAGAGTTAATAATTTTTTCATTATCATGCCTTCTTTAAAGAGTCTTATTGTCCGCACTAATTATTCAGTAGGGCGAATATTATTTTTGCCGCTAAGCTCAACACAATTATAAGGTGAGTAAGGCTTATCAGCTAAAGCCATAACATCTTGGCCTTTTGTTTCTCCCTGTAAATAAAGCGGATCCGTTATAGAATAATCACGTATTAGGCGTTGTTTTTTATCGTCAAAATAAATGCGTTCAACAGAATGCATTTGCTGACTATGCCTCATTCCCGTTTGATGGCTGAGAACACCCTCCTCAAAACCAACTGTATCTACCACCAATACATTATCTTCAAACCAACCAATGGAGTGGCCGCCAGTGCTCGGAATAATATTTTCGGGATGCTCTTTCATATTAAGATGAATCGTTCTCACAAAATCCATAAAACCGTATTGCATGGTAATAACATCATCCTTCTGAATAATATCATTAACATTTGAATCATGATTCCAGCCATTAAAAATATTAACAATATGGCAGCTTAATATTGGATCATCAAAAGACATTTCATAACCAGCGGCCGCTTTTTTACCCACATCTGTCGCTTTAAAACGTGCTCGAGTACCTTCAGTCGCACCACGACCAAATGATTTAGTCACCCAAGGCCCTTGCAGATTAGGTTGGCCGTTAGCTAACGTCGCTGGACGACTTTGGCTAACGTCTTTTAAATTAGGCTGTTGTGATACCTTCGCTGTAATTGAGTCATTCCTTCCTATTTTAGTGCCGTCAGCGAGGACAAAACTAGAAGCGAAACAATGATTGTCTTCACGACGAGCAGGATTGCCCGTAACAATAATTTTCGAGCCAATAGCAAAGGTATCTTTAGTAAAACCTCGCTGTCTCATCAAGCTTCCTGATGTTGTTTCACAACGCCAATTCGCTGTTTCACCGTCTTTTGTTACATCAAAATATACATAGCCATGCGGGTTTACCATTTTCCAATCGGTAACAACACCTTCAACAGTGATGTTAATAGTATTATCAAAATGTGGAGCTGATGAATGATGGGCAAATACACCAAATGGAGCAACAGCAATTAAAACTGAAGAAAGAATTTTTTTCATGGAAGCACCCTAGAATAAGAATTAATCAGATCGCTTTATTACCCGTATAGTAAGGCATATTATTTTGAACCACGACCAGTTTTACAAAAGTTTACATTTAAATGCCAACTAACTCGCCTCATCGAAAATATTCTAGAGGCGAGAAATTCCA
>CALBVI010000418.1 GCA_937969395.1 uncultured Spongiibacteraceae bacterium
AGGCGTTATACCTTTTAGAGTCACCTATGAAATATATTTCAATAGCTTTATTTCTTCTTGTTCTTGGTGGTTGTGTAACTTTTGAGGACGCAACTAAAAGTAGATTCGACGCAGGTCGCAATGAACAAAGAGCAGAAGAAGCACGCACCAACGGAGATGAAGCATTGGCCCGTATCTACGAACAAAAAGCGGGTAACGACCGAGGAAGGGCAAATATATCTTTTTTCAATCTATTGTTAGGTACTATTTTCGATCAAGTCATTAACGATAGTAGTGAAGAGTAAAATCCGGTATAACAAGGCAAGGCAAAATCGTTGCGCTTCGCTCCACTGGACTCGCTACGCTCGCCTTTGCTTGCGGCGTTAGGTGCAACAATGCTTCGAAAAATAATTATTATCAGCATGATTTTTATGTCACTGGAGGTTGCAGCCGAGAACGGAAATATTGAGCGCACGAGAATTGGCGAGTGGCTTAGAGTTAGTGATGTTGAACCAAGACTATGGGCTGTAGATGCATTGTTCAAACAAGGCGGCATACTCAACTATCAAACACTGAAGTTATTGTGGGTCTCTGAGTCAGAGACTGAAGTACGAGTTAGTATTGCTACCAAATTTAAAGAATGTGGTGAGTGTCGTTACATACCGGGAAATGTAGTGGAGTATTGGCAGCAATCACTCAAATTAATGGCTGCACAAGAGCGCGCCACTAGAGAGCAAGAGCTGGCAGAGATATATGGCACCTAACAAATTGCTCAAACATCGTTGCGGCCAAAAAACGGCCTCCACTGGACTCGCTAACGCTCGCCGTTTAGCAAGGCGTTAGGCTCCATATTGTGCGAAATAGAAATTATTTTAGTGTTATTGTAATCTTATTTGTTTGCTTTGGCTTAACGGGTTGTGATCCATATAGTGGGTTTGGTTGTATTGCTCCAGAGGCTCATCCAGCGGTCGGTAGAGCAAGGTCATTGTCGCAGCAGCAATTGGAAACTGCGTTTGTTGAAATTCAAAAGTTGAGTGCCGAAAATGCTAGCAAAAACTATGAAACTCAATTTACTTATGAAGAAATTCCAAATAATTTGGCATTCCTAAATGCAGAAGTAATTCGAGTTTATCGCACAGGAGGCCCCTACGTGATTTTGGCAAATTGCTTTGATGAGAGAATTGAGTTATCCCTATCTTCTTTAGATGATAAGCAGGAGAGTATTACTCTATATTGGGCTGAGCCTACAAACGAAAATTCATATTTGACAGGGAGTCAAGTGCTTTGGCAAAGAGAAAAATAGGCTTCAATTTATTTAGTAGGCTGAGCCTAACAAACGAAATCACGCGGAACAATTTTACGTTCGTTCCTCACTACAAATTGCCCGGTGTTTCGGGCGTTATGTGCTCCAACACTAATCAAGGAATTACGATGAAACACCTGTTATTACCATTAACCCTTTTTCTATCCTCTTGCGCTACCACGTCAAGTCCACCGCAAGATATTGAATTAACTGGAAGGGTTTTGGGTTCTTACGTTAGTGCGTCATCTGGTATGTCTAAAGGCCATATTCTTCACGTCAGTGATTCAAGTTCTACCCAGAAAGTTTCTTCTGTCGGTAATGGCAATCCGCAGAAAATTCTTTTAGTTCATAAGACGCCAGAGACGCTCGATAATTTTAGTGGTAAAAACGTAACGGTAACTGGCAAAATACACTCAGAGCATATTGATATTTTTCATACAGATTTCGTAATCAGAATTAACAACATATCTGAGCAGTGAGCTTCGTCAAAATGCACATAACAAAACGGTCAATGATCGCCTGCGGCTGGACAAAGCACAAAACGCTTTGCCCATTACCTTGGCGTTAGAAGTACTATGAAAAATATCATCATCTTAATATTTTGTGCATTGCTAGCAGGGTGCGGGCAGGAAGGGCTTAAGATGGAGCCAGATCAAGTTGATGCTTGGTTTACTGAAAATGAAAATAAGATTACCTCAATTGTGCAAGACTTTCGAAATGAACCGTGCCTCCGAAGAGTGGAGCTTGGTTCAATGGAATATATTAAGCAGCACTGTGACTCAACGCCTGCACTAGAGGCTAAAATATCTAATATTCAGTCCAAGCTAGTAGAGCTTAAGGTGGTGCTTGCCACCAGCTATCTAGCTAAAGATGGTCGCTTCAATACCAGCGTATTAATTAATCGCCAAGGTATAGCTGTATCTGGCGGAGGTTTAGCCATTGATTACTGGTCTTCGCTTGGCCCACACTGGCAGCGTCAAATTGAGTGCGGGGAATTAATTCCTTTAAGTAAAGAGGGTTGGTACGCTGAAATACTGCACTCTGAACCTAGCTGCGCTTCTAACAAGGCTAAAGCAGTCACGATTGAAAATGAATGAGAATATTTCATTCATTTTCAATAAGAGCCTACATCAATAAATCCTCCCGTTATCCCTTAGCGATATGCTCTTTATCTCTTCCTCAGCGTACACCTAAGTTGTTCTTTGTTCTTTTGGTGCTAAAAAAATAGCACTAAACTGTTGACATTAAATTTCATAGTGCTAAGTTTGTAGCATGATGCTAAAAAAATAGCAGGAAACGAGTTTTTGAAATTGCTATTTTAACTGCAGGCTATAAGGGCGGAGTATAAGTGAAAGGTATAGGTGGAAAGTCATGGCTACAAAGTTGGATAAACAGTTAAGTCGTCGCGAGCGAGAGATTATGGATATCCTCTATGAAGAAAAGGAGTGCTCGGCGCACGATATAAGAGATCAGATGCCAAACGCGCCGAGCTATTCAACGGTTAGGGCGCTATTAGCAAAAATGCTCGAGAAAGGTATTGTTGATAACAAACAAGATGGTGCTCGCTATATTTATTTTCCAACTCAGGCATTGGGCACAGTGCGGAAAAGTGCGTTACAGCGGTTGGTGAAGACGTTTTTTGGTGGTTCAACCATTGGTGCAGTCACCGCACTGTTAGGTATGCAATCAGATAAACTGGACGAGAGTGAAATTGCTGAATTAGAAAAGCTTATCGAACAAGCGGGAAAAAGAAAATCATAGATGCTTAAGTGCTGAGTCTTAGATATTAGGAATTAGGTACTAAGAATATATGTACAAGGAATTAGCTGTTAGGAGGTGAGTCATGCCATATGAGTCGATATTCACTGAAGTAACTGTAACCGGCATAACGGTTTATGGCTTGGCATTGTTGTTTATCAAAGCATTGTTTATCTTGTTACTTGCCCAAGCATTTTCCGATTCATTTGAGTTTAGTCCTGCCTCAATGAGGCATACGGTTTGGTTGATTGCTTTAGTTAGTTTGGCGGTGCTCCCAATACTTACGTTTATACTTCCGGCTTGGGGTTTGTTTAGTATTGATGTGATTGCTCCAGCTAAAGCGACCTATGATGGTATCGTTCAGAATGATCTAGCTATTGGCGCTGCGCCATTTACGTTATCGTTTCTAGACTGGTTGGTTATCATCTACTTAATAGTGGTGGCTGGTCGTTTGGCTTATTTGAGTGTTGAGATAGTTAAAGTTGGCTGGGTTACGGCTAAGTCGCGTAATGCCGATAAGTGTTGGTATGACGATGCAAGTGTTTATTTGAATTCACCTTATGGTGATCGGTTAAAAATAAAGATTAGTCCGATATTGAATGGGCCGGTTACTTGGGGGAAATTGTATCCCGTTATTCTTTTACCTGAAGGTTGTGAACATTGGACGCGGCTCGAAAAAGAGATGGTACTTCGGCATGAGTTGGGGCATATACAGCGGGCAGATTGGTTGGCTCAGTTATTGGGGCAGCTCGTTGCTCTGCTTTATTGGCCTGTCCCTGGTATATCTAAAGCGTTGGGATTACTTTCGTTAGAGGCTGAGCGCGCTTGCGACGATATCGTTTTAGGCGATGGCGTTACTCCTGCTGATTATGCCGCTTTATTACTTCGTCAGGCAAAAGTGAATACGCTTCCGGCCACGGTTGCTTTAGGTAAGTCGTCAGAATTAGTTCAGCGTGTTCGCCACATCGTTAGTTCATATGTTGATAGAGCTGGCGAGCGTAGGGCTAGAGTTTTGTTAGCAGTTGGAGCTGGTTTATTCTTACTGCCATTTGCATCGATACAGGCGATCGGAAATTTGCCTCAGGGTGGTCCTTTTGCTGGCATGTCCTTAACACCGATTGTATTGAGTACAAAAGAAAGTCCTCAAGCACAAATTATTCAAACTCAAAAAAATATTGATAGGCCGAGTAGACCTATTAATGTTGTCTCTCCCCCTCCAAATTCTTCGCTTAATTATGGGCTTAGCATTAAGGTTGAAGATTCCAGTGCTTCTATGTCTTCGATAGAAAACACTTCGTCGCATACGTTGGAGTTGTCACATCTTTCTGCGTCCAGTGCGCAAGTGCGGATAAAACAGCAGCCTGAATATCCATTGTATGCGCAGCGTAGAGGCATTGAAGGTCGGGTGGTTGTTGAATTCGATATTGATTCTGAGGGGGTGGTTATCAATCCTCGAATTGCAGATTCAGAATCTACATCAGTGTTTAACCGATCTGTGCTGAAGGCGATAAGTGGCTATCGGTATGAACCTTATCGATTGGGCGGCGAAGCTATCGGCTTGCAGGGCTTAAAAGAAGAGTTTCGCTTTGAGTTAATTCAAGATCAACCTACCAAACGTGTATCAACCGGTGACAGTCGAGCCGGTCAGAATACACAGCTAGATTCCAGCTGAAGCTGGGCTAGTGCAGGCGCGATATTAGTTAGCATCAATAGAGCGCCGCCATAGTACAAGTAATTCACCACAACGTTTAAGTTTAAATAACTGGTTTTTCGCTAGCGGCTTTGTTCGTCTTGAAAAAAGCTCTCTAATGAAAACCGTGAGGAGAAATACGATGAATGCTATTTATATACCGAGTAATAATGAGGTGGTTTTAAATGGAGTAGTAGGCCAGGTTTTAAGGTTTAGTCGTAGTGCTGGTTTTGGGGTGATAGTGACAGTAATGCTGTTCATTTTTATGTGTTCATTGATCGCAATGGACCCGCCTGAAATTATTGAAGACCCGATAAAGATTATTGGTGTTGTAATGACTGACGATAGGGTGATTGTAGATCAGCCTGAACCGATAGAAAAGAAACCAGTAGATCCTGAACCGCTACCGCCGCTAGCTAGAATAACTAAAAGCATTGAATCAGATGGGGTTGAAATACCAATAACAATTGTTCTTGAGCCGGTGGTTAAAGGTATTGACAGTGGATTTTCATCTGGTGCGGCAATGGCTATTTTCAAGGTGGCACCTGAGTATCCGCGCAGATCGCAATCACGAGGTGTCGAGGGTTTTGTAGACTTAATGTTTGATATTACACCCGCAGGAAAAACGGAAAATATCCGAGTCGTTTATGCTGAGCCGGAAGGCGCTTTTGAACGATCTTCTATC
>CALBVI010000419.1 GCA_937969395.1 uncultured Spongiibacteraceae bacterium
CACCGACCCCCACCATGTCAAGGTGGTGCTCTAACCAACTGAGCTACGGTCGTATAATCTTGCTTCTGCAAAGCTTCTAGGCTGAAGACCTCTGCAAAGAAGGAGGCGCATTATAAGGTGCAATTTGTGCTTGTACAAGCGTCTACGCGCTTAACTGAAGTTAGTGGTTTGAATCGACTAAAAAACCTTCAATTAACCGACAAAAGCTTGCTGTTTGAGCCCCGATAAGCGATCGCGTGTTTTCGCTGCATCTTCAAATTCTAGATTTTTAGCATGGTCAAACATTTTCTGTTCTAGCATTTTAATCTCTTTCGCCAATTGCTTAGGGGACATTGCGGCGGCTTCAACTTGATAATCCGCTGGCTTTTCAGCCACTAGTTTGCCTTTGGCGTTACGAGTAAAGCGTGTGCCTGGCGCTCTGGCCGCACCTTCCATAATATCGGCGATCGCTTTTTTAACACCTATAGGCGTTATGCCATGCTTTTCATTGTGCTTGATTTGCTTTTCGCGACGGCGGTCAGTCTCGTCCATTGCCCGTTGCATCGAGCCGGTAATTTTGTCCGCGTACAGAATCGCTTTACCGTTGAGGTTACGAGCAGCACGACCAATGGTTTGAATAAGAGAGCGGTCTGATCGCAGGAAGCCTTCTTTGTCCGCATCTAAAATGGCGACCAAAGATACCTCAGGCATATCCAAACCTTCTCTCAATAAGTTAATCCCGACCAACACGTCAAATTCACCGAGACGGAAATCGCGAATAATTTCTACCCGCTCGACGGTATCAATATCCGAATGTAGATAGCGCACACGAATACCATGCTCATCGAGGTAATCGGTTAAGTCCTCTGACATTCGCTTAGTCAGCGTGGTCACCAGCACTCGCTCCTCTACCGCTAAACGCAGGTGAATTTGCGAGAGTAAATCATCGACCTGTGTGGTCGCTGGCCGCACTTCAATAACTGGGTCAATCAAACCTGTGGGACGTACCACTTGCTCAACAACGTTGTCAGCATGTTCCTTTTCATAGTTGCCCGGTGTGGCGGAGACAAAAATGATTTGCGGGATAACTTGCTCCCACTCCTCAAACCGCATTGGTCGATTATCTAACGCGGAAGGCAGCCGAAAACCATATTCAACTAAAGTTTCTTTACGAGAGCGATCGCCTTTATACATAGCTCCCAGTTGCGGCACACCAATATGCGATTCATCGATAACCACTAAGGCATCATCAGGCAAGTAATCAAATAATGTCGGCGGTGCATCACCAGGGTTTCGTCCAGACAAATAGCGCGAATAGTTTTCTATGCCGTTGCAATAACCCAACTCTCGAATCATTTCGACATCGTAACGCGTGCGCTGCTCTAGTCGCTGTGCTTCTACTAATTTGCTGTTATCACGTAATTGCTTTAAACGCTCACGCAGCTCTTCTTCAATATGATCAAGTGCACCCAACAAGGTATCACGAGGCGTAACGTAATGGCTTTTAGGGTAAATCGATACGCGAGGTACTCGGCTCAATACTTCGCCGGTGAGCGGATCAAATAAGGACAGGTTATCGATCTCTTCATCAAACAACTCAATGCGAACAGCTTCTTTCTCAGAATCCGCCGGGAACACATCAATAACATCACCACGAACGCGATAGGTACCGCGTGAAAACTCTATGTCATTGCGGGTATATTGCAGCTCCGCTAAACGTCTGATGATAAAACGTTGATCAACTTGATCACCGCGATCTAAATGCATCATCATTTTTAAATAAAGCGCAGGGTCTCCCAGGCCATAAATGGCTGAAACAGTGGCGACCACAATGGTATCTTTACGCTCCATCAATGCCTTTGTTGCAGATAAACGCATTTGCTCAATATGCTCGTTTACCGAAGCATCTTTATCGATAAAAGTATCTGAGGAGGGAACGTAAGCTTCGGGCTGGTAATAATCGTAGTAAGAAACAAAATACTCAACGGCATTATTTGGAAAGAAGTCTTTAAACTCCCCATAAAGCTGCGCCGCTAACGTTTTATTGGGGGCCATGATAATAGTAGGCCGCTGAACACCTTCGATGACATTGGCGATAGTGAAGGTTTTACCGGAACCGGTCACCCCTAATAGCGTCTGTGAGTGCAAGCCCGCTTCAATACCTTTTAATAAGCCTGCTATTGCCGTTGGCTGGTCTCCCGCCGGCTCAAACTTGGATACAACGCTAAAAGGCTTGGTCATTAATTTCTGCCATACAAAAACGTCCAGTTTACTAGGCTCACCCTCAGTAATCCAATGTTCAATCAGTAACTAGTGTCCGATTAACAGCCAGCTTTTGATCAACATTCCAGCAACTTATCGGTACAATAAAAATTAAGCCACTTTGATAGGAAAAATGGTTGACGAACAACAACTTGGCCTTTAATATTCGCGCCTCGTTAACGCAAGTTAGCGATAATTCCGAATTAGCTCAGCGGTAGAGCAGTTGACTGTTAATCAATTGGTCGTTGGTTCGATCCCAACATTCGGAGCCATATTCTAAAAGGCCTACAGCAATGTAGGCCTTTTTTCGTTTTATCCCTTCTACAAGCAGCACATTCTTTAGTCATTCATGAGCACAAAAAAATAGCCGCAACCAAATGGTCACAGCTATTTTAAATATTACCCTTAAACTTAATTAAGGCTATTTATTAAAGGGCTATCTTAGATCTCCACCAAACCAATGTACTTTGTTTCGGGCAAGTCGACTTGCTGCTCTTTTATCACGGCACCATTTTGCTCAAACTTCAGCTGGATTTCACCGATACCTTTTGCGATTTTATCGATCTTAAACTCACCAAAGCCATCAGTTGTATTATTGCCTAGCGCCTGTCCATCTTTATAGGCCGTCACCTTAACGTCAGCGACACAATCTTCAACACCCGATTTATTAGTCACTACAGTGCCACCGACAAAACTGGTGGTAAATAAGTGGTTATTTTTATAATAAACACGTGCTCTTGGGCCGTCTTTACCATTACGAGTTTCAAGATCCATATCAGTTGCAATGATATCCATTTCTTTATCGGTAATTTTCATCGACTTAAACACATCGCTTGGGCAGGCGTGCTCAAGCTTGGTTTTTTCCCAACCGCCATCTAACAAGTGCGCATCAAAGGGCCACGCCTGAGGGATCTCTAACTCCTCATTCCAATACACCGCACCGTGCGGACAAGCATCGACAATCTGCTTCTGCCCCTTAGATTTAATCGGGTCGATAATAACGATGCCATCTTCGCGCTTGTAAACAGCGCCATCTTTCGCCGCATCCATACACGGGCCATCATCGCAGTGATTGCACATAATCGGGCGACTATCGACCTGAACCATTGGCCACTGACCATGCTCTACTCGTTCTGAATCAACCCAGTGATGACCGTGCAAAGGCATAGCCGCGGTATAACCAGGAAATGCCTGATCAACATATTCATCCTTGGTGGTAATAAGGCAGTTGTAGCAGTTGTTACACTCAGCCACATCGATAATCATGTTCCACTTCTTTGCACTGCTCATAGTTCTGCCTCCGCTTTAGTATCTTGGCCATCAGGGGTTTCTTCTGACTGGTACAACTCATACTGCAATAAGCAGGCATTCGGTGCCATAGAGGAAGATTTTTTCGATTGTGATCGATTGTTGGTTAACTGATTTACACAACCACCATGATCAGTAGATTCTCCCGGCTTGCCCTGCGGATCATAGACCGCTGAAGACTCGTAACTTTGCAAGATACCTGGGCGGACACGCTCGGTCACATGGGCCGCACATACCACCGAACCACGATCGTTATATAACCGGATAAGCTGGTGATTTTTGATGCCTCGTTCAGCCGCATCAGAGGCATTAATACGAGCAATCCAATAAAATTTATCGTCAATGAAAACGCGATGCTCGGCAATATCATTAATGGTACTGTCTTTACCGTCACCTAAAGAGTGAAATGAATAACGGGCATGGGACGAGACCATTTGGATAGGGAATCTTTCCAGTAACTCCTCTGACTTAGAACCCTCCCAGCTCGGAATATAACGGTTTAACGCAGGTCGCTCTGGATCGTTAAATTTCTTTAAGGTTTCAGGGATAAACTCAATTTTGCCAGACGGTGTCTGCAACCCTTCTTGGAACTTTTCAGAATAGTCTGCAGGCAACGGGTGTGGCTCGGGCACATCTTTTTTCCGCTTATTATAAAACCAACTAAAGGCTGTAGGTGTACGCCCTACGCCATCATCGGTCGGTACCACATAATAACCTTTCTTAAGAAACTTCCTCCACGATATCATCTTCGAAACATCCGAGGCGTCAAACATACGTTTAACCCAGTCAAGCTCAGAGCAACCCTCGGTAAAGTAGAGACCAAGGTCAAGCCGCTTAGCAAGCTCAGCAAAGATTTGATAGTCCGATTTAGATTCACCTGCGGGCTCCTGACACTTAGCCTGCAGCGAAATAATACGGTGGTTATTTTGACTAAAGAAGTGCGTACCGTAACCACCAGCAG
>CALBVI010000420.1 GCA_937969395.1 uncultured Spongiibacteraceae bacterium
CTCTAACTCACCGGTGTTTTGAAGCGACTCTGACAGGGTAATAACATCAATAGGCTCGCCCAACTCGACCAAGTTGCCCATCTGAATAAATATCTGCCGATGACTTGCCCGATAAAAATCTGGCGCATTGACCTGATCGGCAACATTATCCCAGGCATCATTAGCTATCATTAAGCCGCCCAACACAGACTGCTCAGCTTCTAGCGAATGAGGAGGCACCTTAAGAGACGCCAACTCAGTATCTAGCTCTAGACCTAAATCGATAATATCACCAGTATAATCCGGCGCTTCTGGAGGTATTGATGAGTCCACAAAAACACTATTTATTGTTTATTGAATAGGAGAGGCATTGTCAGGTATTTAGCAGCAAAAAAAAAGCACCCCGTGGTGATTTTAACCCCGGCGTGCTTTTTAGCGATTTTAAAATCGCTAAACTAACTAGCGACTATAAAATCTATTTTACTACAACTACTTACTTACGCTTCAGGAACAACAGAAACTTTAACAATCTGAGTAACGTCTGAGTGCAGTTGTACGTCGATTTCGTATTCACCAATTTCACGGATTACACCGTTAGGTAAACGAACTTCAGCCTTACTTACTTCAACACCAGCTTCAGTAATTTTTGCAGCAAGGTCACGAGTTCCGATAGAACCGAACAACTTACCCTCATCACCAGCATTCGCTTCAATGATAAGACTAACTTCAGCCAATTTTGCAGCACGTGCCTCAGCACCACCACGACGCTCAAGAGCTGCAGCTTCTAGCTCACTACGACGAGCTTCAAAGTCAGTAACGTTGCTAGCAGTAGCAGGAACCGCTTTACCATAAGGAATTAAGTAATTACGACCAAAGCCTGCTTTAACAGCAACCTTGTCACCTAACTCACCTAACTTGCCCACTTTTTCCAGTAGAATAACTTGCATTGTATTCACCTCTATTTTCTTGTTGGCTTATCCGTTGGGATTCACCTAAATTCTTAAATTCTTTAACGTTATGTTTACTGTTTGCTTTACAATTTTATCGTTTCAAGCGCTAGCTAGACACTAACTACAAAGTGCTTAATTAGCTTTATCGTCACCCTGACCAGTCGCAATACGCTTACGAATATCTAGCCAGCTATCTGCCACCACCAAAATCAATAACGCAATTTTAATCGGCGCCAATATCAGCCAAGCACAATAAAAAGCGCTTAGCCAAGCACTACCTAATTTCTTCTGAGCAAAAATACCGTGCACCAATGCCGCTCCTGCGAACAGAAAAGGCAGGGCAAAAATAACAGCCCAAAAGCGGTAGTCCGGCCCCATTGCTGATAATAAAAAGCTACCAAGCAGTAACGCCATTGCTAACAGCGGAGGCAAGCGCAAGAGGTGAAACTCTTGCTGAAAACCACCAGGGTTATAAAGTAATGATTGCCACCAGCGCCCAAATATCAGGCAAATAATGATGATAAAGGTATTACTAACACCCAATAAACCAGCAACTTGCACAGCACCCGGCGACTCCAACGACGTAACAGGTTCCTGCCCCGCCGCGGCCGATTGCTTGGCCATTTCAGCTAACACATCACCAAATACCTGCATGATAAGCTCAATATAACCCGAACCCACTGTTAACATGACCGCAGCTGTCAACAAACCTGAAACTACTGCCGCCAATAAAGCCCAAGACCATGCTGATGTTGCCCGCAATACTGTTGCGGCTAACATAACACCAAGCAAAGTAGTCAATGGCCCAGCATCACCAAACGCAGCTACAGTAATTGCAGGTAACATTCCCCACAATAAAACATAACTACCCTGGCTTGGCCCTTTGCGCAAAGTGACTAATGCAATAACCACAGCACCAATCCATGCAAACAATATTGTTCCGGTCGCAATAAGAGTAACTAAAACAGCCTCTTTGCGACCCTTCATTACATACTCAGCTAAGCCGCGCATAAATGACACCGGAACAGGTAAAACATAACGTTTAAATAACGTTTAACTAACCGCGCAAATCTTACTTATGCGCGTCAGTGTAAGGTAATAAAGCCAGAAAACGAGCACGCTTAATGCATGACGATAACTGACGCTGATACTTAGCTTTAGTACCAGTAATACGACTAGGTACAATTTTGCCAGTCTCAGAGACATAAGCTTTTAACGTATCAAGATCTTTATAGTCGATCTGATCAACACCTTCTGCGGTAAAACGGCAGAATTTACGACGACGGAACATACGTGCCATGGGATTACTCCTGATTCAATCTATTAAATTGCCGATTAGTCTTCAGTAGCTGCTGCTACTGGTGCTGCCGTAGGTTCAGCAGGCTTTGCTGCTGGCTCTTCACGACGCTCAGGACGACTGGCGCGACGCTCACGACTCTCATTTTCGGCTTTCATAATTGGTGACTCAGCAGTAACTGCTTCATCCATTTTGACAACCAAGTTACGAATAACCGCATCGTTATAACGGAAGTTAGTCGTTAACTCGTCAATCACTTCTTGATTGGCCTCTACATTCATTAATGTGTAGTGGGCTTTGTGGATCTTGTTGATAGGGTAAGCCAAGTGACGACGGCCCCAATCTTCTAGACGGTGAATTTTACCGCCGTCTTTCTCGATGGCTTGAGTGTAACGCTCAACCATTCCGGGCACTTGTTCTGACTGGTCTGGATGGACCAAAAAAACGATTTCGTAATGACGCATAGCATCTCCTTACGGGTTAGAGCCACCTGTAAATACAGTATGACAAGGAGTATCCGATAATATCGAACTGATATCACCGGGATTTAAGAGGCGGGAATACTAGGGAAGTTACTGCTTGAAAGCAAGAAGTTTGTTGATTTTATGCTCAGCAACCCCAACAACACTCAGCTTTTTTTATCGCGAGGCCTCAATTCCACAACGGAATCGGCCTCAGCAATACCAACCTTAGCAGCAAGGTATTTTTTTGAGAAATCTTCAAAGGGTAATGGCCGGTCAAATAGGTAGCCCTGGAATATAATATTCTCGTATTTACTAAACCAATCTACTTGATCTTGAGTTTCAACACCTTCAGC
>CALBVI010000421.1 GCA_937969395.1 uncultured Spongiibacteraceae bacterium
CGAGAGACGGCGGTGGTTTGGAATAAGTCGACCGGTAAGGCCATTTATAACGCCATTGTTTGGCAGGATAGACGAACCGCTGATCACTGCGCGGAGCTAAAGCAGGCGGGCTTGGAAGCTGAGGTGCAATCGCGTTCGGGGTTGTTGCTCGACCCTTATTTTTCTGCCACTAAGGTTGCATGGATACTCGACCATGTCGAGGGTGCTCGGTCTCAAGCCGAGCGGGGCGAACTAGTTTTTGGCACGATCGACAGTTTTTTGATTTGGCGACTAACGGGCGGGCGGGTTCATGCCACTGATGCCACTAATGCCAGCCGCACTAATCTTTACAATATTCATAAGGGTGAGTGGGATGACAGGCTGCTAGAGATTTTTCAGGTGCCAAAACCCATGTTGCCTCAAGTGATGGATTGTTCCGCTCATTTTGGTGACACCGATGCCGCGTTATTCGGCACAGCAATCCCGATTGCAGGTGTGGCTGGTGATCAGCAGGCAGCGAGTATTGGTCAATGTTGCTTCGAGCCCGGCTCTATTAAAAGCACCTATGGCACGGGCTGTTTTGTATTAATCAATTCAGGCGCCAAAGCCATTCAGTCTAAACATCGATTGCTTACTACTATCGCTTATCAAATTGATGGCGTGACGACCTATGCTATTGAGGGGTCTATTTTTGTCGCGGGTGCAGCCGTGCAGTGGCTGCGAGATGGTCTGGGAATTATTGATAGTGCCGCTGACACTGAAAAGCTTGCCAGCAGTTTGCAGGGCAATAACGGTGTGTATGTGGTGCCAGCATTTACAGGGCTGGGCGCGCCTTATTGGCGTCCCGATGTGCGTGGTGCCATGTTTGGTTTAACGCGCGCTACAGGTCCTGCAGAGATTGTACGGGCAACATTGGAGTCGGTTGCGTACTTAACCAATGATTTATTTACCGCGATGGCTAGCGATGGCATCAAGCCAACTTCGTTACGTGTTGATGGGGGTATGGTAGCCAACGATTGGTTGCTGCAGTTTCTTGCAGACGTTTTGGAGTTGCAGGTTTGTCGTCCGGTGGTGATGGAGACAACAGCTGTGGGTGCGGCTTATCTTGCCGGTAGACAATTAGGTATTTATGGCAGTTTTGAAGAGTTTTCGGCCTCTTGGCAAGAGGCGGGGCAATTTGAACCTGCTATGGCTGCCACGCAACGCGATGAATTGCTGGATGGTTGGAAGGATGCGGTTAGGCGGGCCACTTGAGTGGGTGTCCATTTAAAAGTACAGCGTTAATTATTTAATATTAGTCCGATGGTAAAGTGTGAGCGTTCATGAATTTAAGAAAAAACAATCTCAACAAATTGCGTAAAGATGATTACGATGTACTGATCCTTGGTGGTGGTATTAACGGTGCGGTAGCCGCCGCCTCGTTATCGGCGAAAGGGGTGAAAGTGGCATTGATTGATGCGGGTGATTTTTCCGGTTGCACCAGTTCTAATTCCTCTAATCTTGCTTGGGGTGGCATCAAATACCTAGAGAGCTATGAGTTTCTGTTAGTTAACAAACTGTGTAAAAGCCGCAATCATTTAATGCGCAGTTATCCTTCCACGGTTAAAGAAATTCGTTTTTTAACAACAATCCAAAAAGGTTTTCGGTTTCCGCCGTTTTTGGTTTTTTTGGGTACGGTTTTATATTGGTTTATTGGTCGTTTTTTTACTCAAATGCCGCGTTACCTCACCAAGAAAATGCTCAAGGCAACAGAGCCCGCTATTGATATTGATAATGTTGCCGGAGGTTTTGAATATTCAGATTGCTATCTCTACGATAACGATGCCCGCTTTGTTTTTAATTTTATACGCTCGGCGTTAAGTTATGGCTGTATTGCGGCTAACTATGTTGAGTCGTTAGGCTCCAGTCGTAGTGAGGGTATGTGGTCGACTGCGGTCAAAGATAATGAAACGGGTGAACACTTTACCATCCGCTCTAAAGTTATGATCAATGCCTGTGGTCCTTATGTAGATGGGCATAATAAATTAACTAAACAGCACACGGATCACCGGCATTTATTTTCTAAGGGGGTGCATTTAATTGTTGATCGCATTACTGACAACCAGCGGGTGTTGGCGTTTTTTGCCAGTGATGGCCGCTTGTTTTTTGTGATCCCTATGGGTTCAAAGACCTGTATTGGCACAACTGATACCCAAGTAGAGACGCCTGAGTCTGAAGTGACCGCTAGTGATCGACAGTTTATTTTGGACAATGCCAATGCGCTGTTGAAATTAGCACAGCCACTCACCGAGAGTGATGTTATTGCCGAGCGCTGTGGTGTGCGTCCGCTGGCATTAAAAGGCGTTGATGGTGTGGCCGATTGGGTAAAGCTGTCGCGTAAGCATGCAATAGATATTAATAAAGATGATCAGCATGTGAGTATCTTTGGCGGCAAGCTAACCGATTGTATTAATGTAGGTGATGAGGTGGCCGGTATTGTTGCCGACTTGGGTATCGATATACCTTACGCCGATAAGGTTTGGTATGGCGAGCCCAGTGATGTGATTAAGTCAGAGTTTTTACATCAGGCGAAGACGATGAACTTAGACGCAATGACCGATCCATCTTCATCGGAGCCATTAACTCAGCGTTTGTGGCGACGTTATGGTGCCAATGCGATGGAGTTGCTGGAGTCTATTCGACAGGACCCCAGTGATGCGGAGTTGTTGATTAAAAATGCAGAATATCTGCGCTGTGAAGTAGAGCAGGCAGCGGAGCGAGAAATGATAACTAGGCTTGAAGATTTTTTACGCCGCCGATCTAAAATCGAACTAGTGACTCCTTATCAAGAGATTATCGATGCTCCCGGTTTGCAGGAAGCTTGCCGGATTCTGTTTGGTGATCAGGCCGAGGCGAAGTTTCAGGAATACCTTGCTTCGACGCAAAACTCAAGTCAGGGAGATGTTACGGACTTGTCTGATGAGTTGGATGCCGTAGCTCATTAAATGTCTGCTAGTGATCGAGCTTTTAAGTCCCGTTGACTTTTAGTGGGTGAGTATATATTGTTGTCTTATAACTTATATAAGAATGACATAATAATTCTATTTTCTACCTTTTTGTTTGGGATTTAACTTAATGACAGACTTTAATTCGGCGGCTCCGAACTGGGATAATATTCCTCCACTAGAACTCTGTGGCGTAGCGGAACTGATGGATGACGGTTTGGTTTCTATAGCCACAACCGCTGGTCCGCTGGTGATTTCCCTGCATACTTTTGGTGCCCGTCTGCGGTTCGGTGACTGTCAGTTTGGTGATTACGGCATGTTGCTTGAAGAGCCTGCGGCGGCTGAATTATCAGTGCAAAGCGGTGATGGACTTACTGTTATCAGCAGTGCTGTTTACACTTTGAGGTTGCAACACCAGCCGCTGTCCTTCGAATTGTTAAAAGGCGATCACTGTATTCAGCGTTCGCCCACGGATGGTCATTTTGTGCGACCGCTGCGTTTGCCTCCTGTCGCTCGTACCGATGAGGGCTGGTTTATCGGTCTTGAATTGGATGCCAGTGAGCCGGTTTATGGTCTGGGAGAAAAGTGGGGGCGGCTCGATAAACGCGGCCAATTAATTCGCTCCTGTAACCATGATGCCTTAGGTGTTAATGCTGAAATTTCTTATAAAAATACTCCCTTTGCTTGGAGCCCTAATGGCTGGGGTGCTTTTGTTCACACGCCCGCTTCTGTTACTCACGGTGTTGGTTATGGCCTTTGGTCGCAGCGTTCTTACGGTCTTTTAATTGAAGATACGTCCGCTGATGTGTTCTTGTTTTCCGGTAAAGATGGCGCTGATATTCTTGAGACCTATACGGGCTTAACCGGTCGCGCCCCAGTACCTCCGACATGGAGTTTGGGAGTGATTTTGTCCAAGGCCTACTATCAGGATGTGGAGGAGTTACTGTCAACGGCCCGTGAAGTTCGTGCGCAAAATATGCCCTGTGACGTGATTACATTGGATGGACGCGCCTGGCAAGATACTGATACCCGCTTTGCCTTTGAGTGGGACCCTAAGCGCTATCCCGATCCCGCTGCAGTCATAGACGAATTAAAGTCACTTAACTTTAAAGTGTGCGTGTGGGAATACCCCTTGGTGTCGGTGCAAAACCCGCTGTTCGATACCATGGCCAAAAAAGGTTGGTTATTGAAAGATCGTAATACCGGTGAGACTTATCGCTATCAATGGGATATGAGTTGTTTTGGTGAGGTGTTAACGCCATTGCCGGATTCTGGCATTGTCGATTTTACTCACCCTGAAGCTTATGCCTTCTGGCGTGATAGCCATAAACCCCTCTTTGATTTGGGGGTGGATATGATCAAAGCTGATTTCGGCGAGCAGATAGAAGCCGATATGCTCGCTCATAATGGTGACCACGGTGATGTCTTACACAATAGTTATACGCTGTTATATAACCGCTGTGTTTATGAGGCGGCAGAGCGTTATTGCCAGTCAGGCCCGTTTCTTTTTAGCCGTTCAGCTTGGACGGGATCGCAACGGTATCCTGCGCAATGGGGCGGTGATCCACAAGCCGACTGGGGCGGACTCGCGGGTAGTTTACGCGGCGGTCTTTCTTGGGGTATGTCAGGTTCGCCTTATTATGCAACCGACGTAGGTGGTTTTTATGGTGACCAGCGTGACCCTGAGTTGTATGTTCGCTGGGCGCAGGCGTCGGTTTTTTCTGCTCATATGCGCTTGCATGGCATTGGTCAGCGTGAACCATGGTCCTATGGCGAAGAGGCGGGGCTCGCGACCTTTGCTGCATTGCAATTACGCTACCGTTTAATTCCTTATTTGCTCGATACAATGGCTGCATCGCACGCTACTGGCATGCCGGTGCAGCGCAGTATGGCTTTGGCTTTTCCCGAGGACCGAGCGGCTTGGGCTTTTGAAAATCAGTTTATGTTTGGTGATGATATCTTAGTTGCGCCCTGTCTTCAGTCGGGTGGGCAAGTCGATTTCTATTTGCCCGCAGGACGTTGGCGACGTTTTCCTTCGGGAGAAATTTTTGCCGGAGGCCAGTGCCATCGTTTGTTGTTGGCACTTGATGAGATGGCGGTCTTTGTTGGTGAGAATAAGACGATTCCTTTAGGCCCTTCAGTTCAGCATACTGATGCCTTACCAGATGATGTTGAGATTGAAGAGTACTGGCCATCAAGCTAGGCAATAACCCCTTTACCGG
>CALBVI010000422.1 GCA_937969395.1 uncultured Spongiibacteraceae bacterium
ACGCGTAATATTGCCCATTTCTTTTCCTACCGTGAAAATATTGAGCTGACATGGCTGAGAAACCTACTGCTAGTGATGGTGGGTTTCTGGGTGATGATGGTCGTTTTCTTCCTCGTATTACCGTACGTTGGTACGAATACAGAAGAGGGCATTAAGACGCAAACAGATGCTATGTTCCTGATGTTGGATGTTTTTGCTGTCGCCGCCATTTTTTACTTGGGCGTTATGGGTTTGTTACAGCCCAAGGTCTATAAAACTGAAAGTTTGCAGGCTCTAGAAGATAGCAGTGATACATCAGCAGCCATAGAGAGCTTAGTGAGCCGAGAGAATTCAGAAAGCTCCGATGCTCCGAAAGCATCATCAGCTAAGTACAAAAAATCAGCACTCAGCCAAAGTCAATCTGAGCGGATTCTCAAACGCTTGTTGGAGGTAATGGCAAATGAAAAACCTTATTTGCAAAGTGACTTAACACTGCCGGATTTGGCCGCACTGTCCTCCACAACACCTAACTACCTTTCGCAAGTCATTAACGAACAGTTGAAGATGAGCTTCTTTGACTATATTAATTCCCACCGAATCGAAACTGCAAAAGAATTATTGATTAATCCACTCCCGCATACCAAAACAGTTTTGGATGTGGCGATGGCCTCAGCTTTTAACTCCAAGTCCGCGTTTTATGCAGCCTTCAAAAAGCAAATGGGTATCACGCCCGCTGAATTTAAGAAAAGCTACGTATAATCTGCCCTGTAGCGGATTGTCCTGCCCTACACATCGGTACTTTTTAGCTGTCCTCGCCTGTAGGGCATGACGATTAAATACTGACACGCATGCAAACTTCTCATCAAGTTCTGGGATCAACCCGGAACACTTACCTAAACGATGGGATGTATAAAATGAAAATATCAAACCTAACTAAGCCAGCAGCTTTAGCACTTCTTTCTTTATCAATATCTTCAATGGCTACAGCTGAAGCATGGACCGGCCATATCGGCGGTTATTTGGGTGGCAAATCGCTGAGTAGCAATGACAGCTCTGAAGGAGAATATTATTCGTCTGAATTTGACGATCAAGGCTCTCTTGGTCTTTCCGCTGATATTAAGCACGAAAGCTGGCCGGTAAGTTTAACCTTGGCGACTTTTATATCTGGGGATATTGAAGAGTTCGAAGGGGATGACAAAGTGGAAATGGGGACTTTCGAACTTCAATTGGGTGTTCAAAAGAACTTTGATATTGAAGGTAGTGCTTTTACACCTTATCTGGGTCTAGGTGTCGCGTTTGTGTCGGCTGAGATTCGTAATACCGTCGATGATGTACGTACTAAAGATGATGATACTAAGGCTGGTGGATGGATTGGTGGTGGCCTAACGTTTGATGTGACTCAACATTTCGACATTGGTATCGATGTACGCTATAGCGATGCTGACCTTACACTTTTTGATGTTGAACGCAGTGCGGGTGGTGTGAACACAAGTCTACGTGTGGGTTACCACTTTTAGGTCGCAGGATTTTGAGCCTTATCATTTAAGGCCTAATAATTTTACGTAATGTAATTTATGTGGCGCAGTTAGTTTCTGGACACGCCACATAAATCTACGGTTATCCGATCTTATAAAAGGAATAGAAAAATGCATGCTGCCAATAAAAGCGTCTTAACTTTTGTCGTTACAGTCTTTGTTTTGATGTGTTTTTCATTGTCATTGTTTGCTCAAGAGGCAGTGCAAAAACCTGAACCGGCGACTGAGCCAGCATCTGAACACGCTACTGACGAGAGTACTGGCGAGAATACTGGCGAGAATACTGAGCAGAAGATTGAAGGGCAGCGCGCGCAGATGTTTTTACGTCAAGTAGATGATCTATGGCGTGGCGAGTCATCCCATGCCATTACCACTATGCAAGTTAAAACCAAACACTACACCCGCACCATGCGCATGGAGGGGTGGTCGAAAGGGAAAGAGCAGACCTTATTGCGGATACTCGTACCCCAAAAAGAAAAGGGTACGGTTACCTTAAAGTCTGGCACCAATATCTATACCTACCTGCCCAAAACTGACCGAAAAATTCGTTTAACCAGCGGCATGATGATGGGTTCTTGGATGGGGAGTCACTTCACCAATGACGACTTGGTAAAAGAAGCGAGGCTTGAAGACGATTACGACGTCAGTATTAGTTTTGAAGGTGTTCGGGATGACCCCGCTGTGGTTGATCTTGGGTTGGCAAACCAAGAAATTATTGAGTTCACCTTAATTCCTAAGTTAGACGCGGCAGTTGTTTGGGGGAAATTAGTGCTGATTGTATTAAAAGATACTTCGCTCCCGATAAAGGAAGTGTATTACGACGAAGATATGGAAGTGGCCCGTACCATCACATTTGAAGCACTAAAAACATTGGCAGCCCGTGAGCGGCCTTCAATTATGCGTGTAGTGCCTGCGGATAAACCCGAGGAGTACACCGTCTTTATTTACGAAACATTAGAGTTAGATATTGAACTTAAAGATTCTTTCTTTTCAGTCTCTAACCTTAAAAGACGCTAGAGGAAAGTATAGAGAAATACAGGTGAGTAAAACGCTATGAAAATTTTAACCCTAGCATCGCGCAATATATTCCGTAACTGGCAGCGTAGTCTTGTTACTACCGCAGCAATGGCATTTGGCTGCGGCATTATGATTATTTACAGCACATTAATTTCCGGTCTGCTCGAAGGGGCTGAACGGCAAGCGGTAGTGATGAGCACTGCTGATATTCAAATTCATGCACAGGGTTATCGAGACGACCCTGATCTTTACAACACCATTGCCAATACTGACTTTGTTCTGGCAAATATTCCCGAGCAAAAATATCACGCCGCACCCCGTCGCTATGCCTATGGCTTGGTTGCTAGCGAGAGCAACTCAAGCGGGGTTCAGTTGCGTGGTTTGGATTTAATCTCAGAACCAAAGGTTACCAAGATTCACCAACAGATAATGACGGGGGATTGGCTAAGCCAAGATGAACCCTATGGCGTAGTCATTGGTAAAAAGCTGGCTCGGGTTTTAGGTGTCGACATTGGTGATGAATTGATTTTTCTTGGCAGCAGTGCGGATGGGTCAATGGCAAATGAGATTCTCAGGGTTCGCGGAATTTTAAAAACAATCTCCTCAAGTATTGATAGCAGTGGTGTATTTATTCGCGATAGCGTTTTAATCGAAATGTTGGTCTTATCTGATAACGCCCATGAGATAGCAGTTATAAGAAACGATAAAAATGTCGATCTGGACGCAGCTCGTGAAGAAATTTCGATCATCGCAGGGAGTAACGAAACCTTAGATTGGCGTGAACTGATGCCTGTTATTGCTCGGTTCTTAGAAACCTCCCAATCGCAGACGTTTATCATGTTGCTGTTTACCTATATTGCGGTTGCCTCGGTGATTCTAAACGCCATGTTAATGAGTGTGTTCGAACGTATTCATGAGTTTGGTGTCATGAAGGCGCTGGGTGTCACACCAATTCAATCTTTTTTGCTGGTTTATAGTGAAACGATTATTCAAACCGTTGTCGCTTGTATCCTAGGTTTAATCATGGGCTGGTTTAGCTCACGTTATTTAGAAATACATGGCATTGATATGTCATCCCTCGCCGGCAGCATTAATTTTGGCGGCGTTGCGCTTGATCCTGTTTGGCGGGCTTCAATTAATCAAGCTGATTTATTTAACCCGGTAATATTTCTATTTGCCATTGCCTTAATAGCTGTTCTTTATCCGGCGATAAAAGTCGCTCGCATTAAGGCGCTTGACGCCATTCATCATCAATAATTTGTATTAATAACTAGCATTTTTAAACGCGAGAATTGTTTTAACGAGAAATAGTATGAAACTAAATGTATTAGCAAGACGCAATTTGTGGCGGCAGAAACGGCGAACATTGATAACCGCATTTTCAATCGCATTTGGTGTTTTGTTGGCGGTGACCTTCACGGGTGTAGGTGATCATTATTACACGCGAATGGTTGATGCTGGCGCGAATATGGGAATGGGGCACATCAGTATTACCGCACCGGATTATAACCGTTCTCCCAGTCTTAAAAAACGCTTGAGTAATGCTCCGGCTTTACGCGACTTGATAATAAATCATCCTAATGTGGCTGATGCAACGATCCGAATTAATGGCCAAGCCATGTTTGCCAGTGCGTCAAAATCAATCGGCGGCATGTTTGTGGCGATTGATCCGCGCCAAGAAAACACGACGAACAATTTATTTATTCGATCATTAATAGATGGAGATATTTTTGCTGACGCGGATTCAAAAGGTATTGTTGTAGGCGAAAAAATCGCCAGTAATCTGAACCTTGGCATCGGTAAAAAAGTGGTTTACACCACAACAGACGCAAACGGTGAAATTGTTAGTGCCATCGAGCGAGTCACTGGTATCTTCAAAACCGGTGTGGCAGAGGTGGATGGCGCAATGGTATTGCTGCCAATCCGGCGGGTGCAAAACGTATTGGGCTATAGCGATGATCAAGCAACGCTCATAGCCGTCAACATTAAGGATCAGCGGCGTGTTGCAAAAACCAAAGACTTGTTCGCTGCTATGAAAAATTTTAAGCAAACAGAAGTTATGACATGGCAGCAATCACAACCGGATTTAGCGGGCATGATTGCGATTGATAAAAGCACCAATTACATCAGCCAAGTATTGATTGGTTTGCTGGTCGCCGCCGGTATATTAAATACCATGCTAATGAGTGTTTTAGAAAGAAAGCATGAATTCGGCGTAATGATGGCGGTTGGCATGTCTCCAAAAACATTGTTTCTATTAGTGATGGTGGAGTCGTTTTGGTTGGCGGTTCTGGGATTAATCATTGGCGTTATTATTTCTGCACCTTGGTATTACTACATGAGTACGACGGGTATTGATTTATCCTCTGTTATTGGTGCCGATATGGAGTTCGGTGGTGTGCTTATCGATCCAATTATGAAAATAAGATTATTTAAGGAAAGTGTTTTCGCAATCTTATTTGGTTTGTTTTTTCTCTCACTAACATCCGGTGCCTATCCAGCATGGCGCGCTGGTCGCGTTCTCCCTGTCGATAGTTTAAAGGTGCATTAATATGAATATTGTCGAACTAAAAAACGTTAGTAAAAACTACAGGCAAGGTAAATTAGAGGTTAAAGCGGTTAACAATGTTTCCTTACAAATTCCAAGAGGTGATTTTACCGCTTTGTGTGGCCCCTCTGGTTCGGGTAAAACAACGTTACTCAATATGATCGGTGGTCTTGATGAGCCTAGCGCGGGTGAGGTTTGGGTCGATCAAATTAATTTGGCTTGTCTTAGCCGAAGTGCTTTGTCAGAAGTTAGAAAAAACCGCATTGGTTTTGTTTTTCAGGCTTACAATTTAATCCCTGTTATGACCGCTTATGAAAATGCTGAATTTGTATTGAATCTCCAAGGTGTTAAATCGGATGAAAGCCATGAGCGCGTCATGCAGGTATTAGACGAGGTTGGGCTTAAAGGTTTAGAGCAGCGCCGGCCTGATGAAATGTCCGGTGGTCAGCAGCAG
>CALBVI010000423.1 GCA_937969395.1 uncultured Spongiibacteraceae bacterium
TACCACACTGATCTCATGTGCTGGTTCAGCTAACTCCAACCCTACAACTTATCCCTACAGCTACTCCGATGAGTTCTTTGGCCAAAACACGATAAAAAAAGTTGTTATATCACCGGTCAATATGGGCGTTCCTGCTCCGTCTTACCTACAAAAGGGTGACCGCAAAGTTAAAGCGATGGTGAAAGACTTCATAGCCAGCAATAACTTAGAAGTATTACCTGACTACCATTTTGAAAATGCCTGGAAGCAAGCTATTCGTACCTATGGTGATATCTATGACCCCTCAACCGGTAAAGTAAATCTTAAGACCTGGCGGTCTGTCATGTATACCGTTGGCAAGAAAATTGAAGAAGACACTGATGCCGATGCTATTATTTTTGCTGATTTAATTGTACACGATGGCGCACATGCTGCCGGCTCCAGTCACTATGCACGCTGGTATGGCGTAACTCGCAAGCCATCAACACGAGGAACCGGTGCTGGCGTTCCATTAGATTTCCACTGGACACAAGCTATCGATGTTGCCTCATTGCAAGTTTCAATATTTGACACTCAAAACTTAAAACGTATTTTTACTAGCATTGGTGGTTTGGACACCTTAGAAGCTGTCGACATACGCAACCCAAGCGCAGGATTCACACGCCGCAAAAATCTATTAAACAATAATGGCAATATTGAAGAAGGCATTGAATTAGCTTTTCACCCATTTATTCAAATGAAAAAATATCCTGGGCCAGCACCAACTCAAACAGAGGAAAAATAAAACAGCTTAACTTTCTCCTCTAAACTAAAGATAAAAGAAATTGATTAACTAAACCGAATTTCTATCGACTTCTTTTATCTTTAGTACCACACAATATACTTAATAAATTTAATAGCGCACAGCTACCAAAATTATTTAAAACTCATAACGCCTCTTCTCTACATTCAATCTACGCTACTTGTTGCTCATCTGCTAATACCTCGGAAATTTTCTAATCGCTACAACCATCATCTATGCCTGCTCATAGCAGTACGCATAAATCAGTTTTCAAAAAAACAAAAATAACCTGTTTTTGACTTTGCCAAGATCAATCATTTTATTATTGCTATGATTATTAGCGACTTTTAATCTTATCCATTACTGTCCGGAATAAATTTACTGAACCTCCCCCCGCAGATGCGGAAGTCATCCTACTTTGACGCACCTATAAACGAAGCCTACGACTTCACACCTTATACATAGACTATTTGTTGTTTCATGGCGTGATAAAAATAATCCTTGGCCAACGGGATCAACTAGAAACTCTTTAGCTTTGCATGCTAATGGAAATTATAAAATCACGAGCTTTGTCGGAATTCAATCGCCATCCATTTTTCTGAACCAGCAATCGAAACCTCTACTAGCAAATAGCCTTTCGTTTCCACTCTCTTTCTACCTTTTATTTTAAATTAGTGTTATTGCTGAGAATAAAGTGTGGATGCCTTATCAGAAATAAAAAAACAGCCCCCCTATACTATTCTAAGAAAAATTATTCTTATTCAAAAAAACTGTATAGAAGAATCTATTTTATGGACGTATTTCGCGCGGCAATCTTTGCGATGGGTGTTATCCCCCTTCTTATTTCTTGTGGCGGTGGCGGGAGTGACAGTGATTCCTCACAGGATCCGATCACTGAGTCGAACCTCGATTTGACACCAGAACAAGAGATGCCTGATTCAGAACCTGACCCCATTCTAGAACCTGAACCTATTGTAGAACCTGAACCAGTCCCGCTTGTCATCGAAAGAACAGATGCTGTGCGATTTTTAGTTCAGGCTGCGTATGGCCCGACCGAAGAAGATATAGCCGATGTTCTGTCTTTAACCTATGAAGGATGGCTAACAAAACAAATGACGATAGAACCGGTATATTGGGTCGATCGTATTGAGGCCATTAATGCCTTGGAGACAGCCTACCGGTGGCATTTATCAGGACTTTTCTGGGAAGGCGCAATAGAAAGTGAAGACCAGTTACGCCAACGTGTCGCGTTTGCCTTGTCACAAATTATAGCTAATAGCACCGTGTCAGACCTTAACCATGGATTTCCAGGTTTTTTTGCCTATTACTGGGATATTTTTCAGCGTCACGCTTTCGGTAATTACGAGGATCTTCTTTACGACATCAGCCTTAGCCCATCGATGGGTTTATACCTCACGCATATCAATAATGAAAAAGAAGACGATAGTACAGGGACAGCACCTGATGAAAATTATGCCCGTGAAATCATGCAGCTCTTTAGCATCGGCTTGGTAGACCTAGATATGTCAGGACAAACAACCGGCGTTGAATCGTATACCACCGAAGATGTTGAGCAACTGGCGCGAGTCTTTACCGGCCTTAGCTGGGATGATGGCAGCTTTGGTGGAAGCTTACCTACTGATGAGACCGCACTCACCCGTCCGATGGTCGGGTTTGACGATCATCATGAATTTGGTGATAAACACTTTCTGGGTAGCTCCATTAGCGGAACCAGCACACCGGAGGAAAGCGTTGCTTTGGCAATAGCTATTCTCCTCGATCACCCCAACACCGCTCCGTTTATTTCAAAACAGTTTATCCAAAAACTGGTCACCGCAAACCCTTCACCGGAGTATGTGGAGAGGGTCAGCACCGCCTTCAGTACCGGGAGTTATGTGACCTCCAGTGGAGAAACAGTAGGGACTGGTCGTCGAGGTGATATGGCAGCAATGATCACCGCCGTATTACTTGACGACGAAGCACGTGATAACTCAGCAGAAGATGATTTTTCATTTGGCAAAGTCCGAGGACCAGTGTTACGCGAGGCACAGTGGGCCAGGACATTCCGTGATGACGCGGGGCGTGATTTAAATGGCGTGCCACCGGCCTTCAGGTCAGACTGGGACGACAATGGTATGGGCCAAACCCCCTTGCGCAGCAAATCAGTCTTTAGCTTCTATCGACCTGGCTATGTTTTGCCTGATAGTGAAACGGCGGCAGAGGGTCTGGTAAATCCTGAAATGCAAATTTATACATCGAGCACGGCATACGGCTATTTGCACTATATGAGCAAACTGATAACGGGGCCTAGTAGCGTCTGGTTAGAATTTTTTAATCCCGACTACTCTGCACCTATCGCGCTGGCAGGCAATGCTGTTGCCCTGACCGATTACCTGAATGACATTATGGTCTACGGGGATCTCACCGATGAGGTGTATGCACGCATCATCAACGGTATCGAGGCCACCTCAATTGAGAATTTAGAGGGTGACGAATTACAAGAAGCGCTACGAGAGCGTGTTGAAATAGCGATGATGATTATCATCTCCGCACCAGAATATATTACACAACGATAGGTGGTCAGGTGAAAACAAGACGCAATTTTCTAAAACAATCATTAGCCCTAAGTGGCGCCTCTGTCATGGCCAGTCAATTTAGTGCGCTGAATGCGCTGGCAAATACAAACGGTGATTATAAGGCATTGGTTTGTGTCTTTATGCACGGTGGTGCCGATGGCCATGACTTTATCATACCCACCGACGACACCTCCTATGCTCAATGGGCGGCTATACGCGAATCACTACTTCCGCTTTACGTTGATAGCACTAGAGCCCAGGAAAACCTTGTGGCATTGAATCCATCCAATGCTGCCGACCTAGGTGGACGTAGTTTTGGTCTTGCACCTGAATTATCACCGATGGCCGATCTTTTTGCTGCAGGGAATATGTCGATTATAGGTAATGTGGGCACTCTTATTGAGCCGGCCACATTAAGCCAAATTAGAGCTGGAACGGTGCAAATTCCAGCACGCATCGGCTCTCACAATGACCAGAAGTCGATCTGGCAGACATCAAGCTTTGAAGGCTCAACGGTCGGCTGGGGTGGACGCCTTCTCGACATTTGCAATGCTTCATCCCCCTTTGCTGCAATCAGCGTCGACAATAAGACCGCTTTTCTGCAAGGACTTAATACCACGGAGTTCGCGATGTCTAGTGGTGGCGTTAAGCTTGCCCCTGCACAAACCGATAGCTATGGCGGGTTTTCAACTCAGCAGCTTGAGATTATGTTGGAGCAATATAATGACAGTACAACGCAATTATCTAGCCTGTTTGCAAAAGACTATGTAATCAATCAAGAGCGCCTTTTAGGGCTGAATGCGCAATTATCAAATCTATTAGCAACCGTCGATACCGGTGCCGATCTTCGAACTATTGGTAGCGGCTTAGCAAACCAGTTTGGCATGGTGGCTGACATGATGGCCCTAGCGCCATCACTAGGGATTAGTCGACAAGTATTTTTTATCGGCATGGGTAATTTCGACACCCATAGTGACCAACCGGAAAATTTGCCAGCGTTGCAAGGGGTTGTTGCCAGCGCAGTAAAAGCCTTCTACGACCACACCGTATCAGTAGGCTTGCAAGACAGTGTGACTACTTTTACTGCGGCGGATTTTGGCCGAACCTTGCAACCCAATGCCACAGGTACTGATCACGGCTGGGGTAACCACCACTATGTTGTTGGAGGTGCCGTTAACGGGGGTAAAATTTTAGGTGAAATTCCTGTCTCCGAATTTGGCCACGAGCAAGACCATAGCAGAGGAAGACTCATTCCAACCACATCAGTCGAGCAATATATTGCCCCCATGGCTAACTGGTTCGGTGTTAGTAATGACGACCTGCCACTCGCCTTTCCCAATTTTGCTAATTTTGATGCGGGGAAAATTCAACTCTTTAGCTAAGTTAGCAACGACTAAAGTGACCGCCCTTTTATTTATGCTGCCTAGTACCATTAAAATAAAGAGGTATGTATTTAATGAGGGGGTTGTAGAGAGTAGCGCTGGTTACTTTTTTCCTTCGCAACATTATTGTAGTGGCCAAACAAGATTGGCTACTACAATAATTCTGCTAGCCGTTTAAAAAAATAATCACATAAAAATAATCCGACTGGTATCAAATAAAAACCGCCAACTTTTCTAATCGCTACAACTATCATCTATGCCTGTTCATATTAATGCGTATAAATCAGCTTTTCAAAAAATACAAACACCACCCTGCTTTTGACTTTACTAAGATTAATCAGTTTTATTATTGTTAAAATTTTATTTATATATTTAAATCAATATAAAATTATTAACTAATGAAAAATTTATAAAAATTATCATAATTGTAATTTCTGACTAACGATCAGCCCCTAAAACAAGCCCTAAAAAAATCTAAATAAAATCCTAAACCAAGCCCTAAATAGAATAATTTCTTAAACGCCTGAAGCCCCATGTAAAATACCCGTCAACCGCTATAACCCCCTACCAATCTCAAATAAATTATGAAGACAATATGAAGACGTTACTTCTCTAAAATTAACCACACAAAGATAAAGACTTTGCCTCCTAAAGCATTATTTAAAGTCGGAGTATTTACCCAAAAAATCATCAGCAAGAATTCCTCACATAACGCTACAGCCCTTGCCAATCATGGTTATAAAGAATACTAACAACTATTTTTTCACAAGAAAAAAATCAGAAATTTGCTCTCCTTTTTACTGATAATTTAATCTTTAACACAGAAAAATATAAGTCCTTTTCTGATGCTGCAAACACTGCGAGCTTACATTTTTTACAGCAAACACTTACCTTCCACCTTGGATAAATTTAAACTATGGACTTACTTTTAGCTATAAACTTATTTCAATCATATTTCCTGTAATTGATTCGTT
>CALBVI010000424.1 GCA_937969395.1 uncultured Spongiibacteraceae bacterium
GCCGAAAGGCTATTTATGAATATACATTGGCGCGAGCTCTGGCGGAAACGGCCCCGAGTTACCATCTGCAATTCAATACCACGATTCAGATAACGCCCATTAGTGCGAATACAGCAAGAGGCGTTAGCTATGCAATGGTTATTGGGTCCCCCGTTCCAGAAGGAGGTGGGCCAGCGTTGACTTTCGTGGGTTTTCAAACCGCTTCTGAATCGCACTCTACCTACGAGATCATCGAAGAAGGGTGTAAAATTTCTCACAGAGCGTACCGTACTCTTTTCGTTGATCCTGAATAAATGAAAACGTTAGGTATGTTTTTTTCAGTCACACTTTTTCTAATGACAGTATTGAATTCAGTAAGTATATGCCCCACTTTATAATGACAATAAAGTGAGGCATATATGGAAAGCTACAACTATTTAAGTTATGAAAATCGTGCTCGGATATCCCACAGTAAAAACTCAAGCTAAAAAATAGCTGATATCTATCGATGCTTGATTTATATAATGGCTTATTGGTAAGTGTTTTATTTTGTGAATTATAAGTCGGTGATTATACGTGGATAATAGCCTCAAAGAATCTGTTGCTACCAATAATGAAGGTAGTTGTTTTTTGTGATAATGCGTAAAGAGATAATAGTTTAGGTCGTTTGATGTTGTTTTTTTGCAGGGTGAGTAACGGCTCAAATAATATTGGCCTTCTTAACTCATTGGTGCGATATTTAACTGATCGATGATCTGTAGATTCAATTGATCAACGCAACACCTGTATTAAAATGCATGGTGACGGAGGATTATTGAATGAAGCGTACATTTACAACACAAGAAAAGGAGTTCATTTTTGACTCGTGGAAGCGAGGTATCGGATTTAGTGATATCGCTAAAATCATGGCATCAAAGCCAGGAACTATATTCACCCTATTGCGTGATACAGGTGGCATAAAACCAACATCTAGAAAGCGATCACCACATCATTTGACGCTATCAGAACGGGAAGAAATACGTGTAGGGCTCTCTGCGAAGAAAAGCATTAGAAGCATCGCTAGATTGCTTAACCGGTCGCCTTCCACTATCTCTCGTGAAATTCAGCGAAACCGAGGAAGAAGATATTATAAAGCCGTAGATGCAAATAATCGCTCTAAACGCATGGCCAAACGGCCTAAGCAATGTCTATTGGATAAAAACAGTGAATTGAAAATACTGGTATTACAGAAGCTGGAGCTTAAATGGTCTCCGGAGCAGATTTCTGGTTGGCTAAAGTTAACGATGCCCCACGTGGAGTCAATGCATATATCAGCCGAAACTATCTATAAAACCCTGTATTACCGTACTCGCTTTGCACTGCACCATACACTGTTAAAACACTTACGTCGATCACATAGCCTGCGTCAAAGTAAGCGCCATTCTCGTAAAGGGGAAAGAGGTACAATAAACATCGTAAAGGGTGTTTCTATTCGAGAGAGGCCTGCTGAAGTTGATTCCCGCGAAGCTCTTGGGCATTGGGAGGGTGACCTTGTGACAGGTTCAAAAAACACCCATATAGCTACGCTTGTCGACAGGAAATCACGATACACAATCATACTTAAATTAAAGGGCAAGGATGCGACCTCAGTAAACCAAGCGCTTACTAATAAGTTCAAAGATTTGCCGTCGGCATTATGTAAATCGCTAACCTGGGATCGTGGCATGGAACTAGCCAAGCACGCTGAGTTCACTAAAGACACAGGTATACCGATTTATTTTTGTGATCCTCAGAGTCCTTGGCAAAGAGGGACGAACGAAAATACCAATAGTCTAATTCGTCTGTACTTTCCTAAGAAAACTTGTTTGGCACAACACTCTCAGAAGAAACTCGATGAAGTAGCAGAGCAATTAAACACGAGGCCTCGAAAGACATTAAAGTTTGAAACGCCAAAACATCTAATAGCGCAGAGTGTTGCATTGACAGATTGAATCTACACGTGCGAACTTATGAAGGGTTCCTGTATGTGGCTACAGTACTGGATTTGTTCTCGCGCCGAATTGTTGGCTGGGCAATGGACAAGTATATCGATCGCCGCTTGGTCATCAACGCTTTACTCATGGCGGTCTGGCAACGCCAACCCAAAGACGAGGTGCTCGTGCACAGTGATCAGGGAAGTCAGTATGCGAGTGCCGACTATCTGGCTTTTATGAAGGAGCACAATCTCACACCTTCAATGAGCCGACGCGGAAACTGTCATGATAACGCGGTAGCGGAAAGCTTCTTTGCGACATTTAAAAAGCGAGTAACGAAACGTAAGATTTACTCGACAAGGGATGAAGCGAAAACTGAGATATTTAATTTTATAGAGATGTTTTACAATCCAATAAAACGTCACACGCATACAGGCGGCGTATCGCCAGCTAAATATGAAGAGGCGTATTTTTTGGAATCAACCAGTGTCTAATAAAGTCTGGGAAGTCCACATTGAATTAACAAAGTATGGGAATATCTTACTTTCTTCTTCCTTAGTTGCGGCTTTGTATTTGTCTTCCCAGTAATCAATGACTTCCTGATAGTGCAGAGTGCGGCCAGGCCCGAAACTTACACCAATACTTTTCATCCAATTTATGGTGTCAGAATATTTCTTGGCGATGTCTTTGTATGATTCGGTTGGTACTTTCATGTATTTACCGCAAGATATCTGAGTGTGTTTGGATCTAAGGTTACGGTGTTAAGTCATAAATTTCTTATGTATTACTATTAAAACAATAAATCCCACAGTGTCGTGGCCTGAACGCTTGGTTAAATTACAGGCATCCCTAGTTTTGATTGTGGATCCTAGGGGTTTCCAACTTGAATTGTTGTTATCACTGGCTTCACGAAGATTAGAGAACGCGGGCTAAGAGCCCGTTTTCTCTATTTAGAGGCTTTTACAATCTTTATTAAAAACTGACAATTTATGATCTGTTTGTTCTTGATTTGCATCGGTGGGTGAGGGCATATTAAATTTCATTTGCCGTAGGCGTCATCAAGTCAGCTTACTGCAGTGCTGCATTGTATTCATGCAAGCGTTGGGTCATTTAAATATAATAATTAAAACTCAAATTTACTCGTGGTCACCAAATGGTCACCGAGCTAAAAATCAAGATTTGTGACCATTTAAGCGTTGGGTCAGAATTATTGAAATGGTCCGCCCTGCAGGAGTCGAACCTGCGGCCTGCCCCTTAGGAGGGGGCCGCTCTAT
>CALBVI010000425.1 GCA_937969395.1 uncultured Spongiibacteraceae bacterium
TGTCGCTCAGGGAACTCATCGCAAACTGATGCAAAGCTCTGACTTTTATCGACAAACCTGGTTGCTGCAACAGTCACACAAACAGTCACAGCAAAAAGATTCAGATCATAGAAAGTTAACTGAGCAAGAGGGGAATTCTTAATGTCTTCTTTCTCAAAGAATCCAGATAGCAATGTTCACCGCGAAAAAAGTGGCGGTAACAACACGCAATCTGAAAAATCAGATAATACAAAAAACAAGCAACAGACTAAATTCGATTGGCCACTAATAAAACTTTTTATTACTTTTTTAACCCCTTATAGAAAAGGTGTTTACTTAGGTATCGCCCTTATCCCCTTTTCAGTATTATTTAACGTACTCTACCCCTGGTTAATTATCCGTATTATTGACGACCAACTGATGCTGGGTAAAACAGAGCATCTCTGGCTTTGGGGAGCAGCCCTACTCTCTGTACTAGTAGCCAATTATATCAGCGACGCCATCTACAATTACTCACTACAAAGAGCCGGCCAACAAGCGATAAGAGACTTACGAGGGGTTATTTTTGACCGCGTATTACATTTCCCGCGCAACTATTTTGATAAAACACCATTAGGCGTCACCTTAACTCGACTTACCAGCGATCTAGAAGCCATTAATGATTCCTTTGCCCAAGGTTTCCTCAATATGATTCGCGATTTGTTAATCACAATCTCATTATTGGTATTTTTAGCTGTTATCAGCTGGCGCTTAACATTATTACTGTTATTGCTAGCCCCGGTTATTTATTACGTGACAGAAAAACTTCGTCGATTAATGCGGCTATCCTATATCAAATCCAGAGGTGTACTTTCTCAAGGTACAGGCTACTTACAAGAGTGTCTTAACGGTATTAAAACACTGCAGCTATATCGAGCAGAACAACAAACTCAAAGCCACTATAAAACCTACACCAAAGATTTTTACGACGCTCAAACAAAATCTAACCTCTATGACTCCGCCCTATTTGCCATAGTCGAAGGTATTACCACCGTTAGCTTAGGTTTAATTATTTGGTATGGCTCAGGGGAAGTATTAACGGCTACGATATCTGTGGGTGTGCTTATTGGTTTCATTCATACACTGGATAAAATTTTTGTCCCTATTAGAGACTTCACTTCTCAACTCGCTTCTATTCAGCGTGCTCTTGCAGCATTGCAACATATAGAACAAGTATTCCAGCAACCATTAGAAGAAGAGCCGTTAGCGGTATCAAACATTACCGCTAACAACCCTGCCGCTAGCAACAATGAAAATTTGCAGCAAAACAACTTATCTAAGCAACTTAGCTCTTTTGAGTCTTTAGTCTTTGAAGATGTTTGGTTTCAATATAACCCTGATGGTCCGAAAATTTTAAAAGGCATCTCATTTACCCTTAACAAAGGTAATAAAATTGCCTTAGTCGGCACTACCGGATCTGGCAAATCAACCATTCTTCGTTTGATTACCAAATCCTATGAAAACTACCAAGGTTCAATCAAGATTAATGGCATAGAGCTTTCGACTATTCCCCGAGATATTATTCGACGCTTTTTCTCACTAATGCAACAAGAAGGCTTCTTATTTAACAAAAGCATAGCATTCAACATTGGTTTAGAACGAGATCATATTAGCCAACAAGATATTATTGCCGCTGCTCAATATGTCTATGCTGATAAATTTATTGATCAGCTCGATGAAGGCTATGAGTTTTTATGCAAAAATGGCGGCAGCAATCTATCAGCAGGCCAAGCTCAGCTAATTACCTTTGCCAGAGCTATTGCTGGCGGCAGTGAAGTTATTATGCTCGACGAAGCAACCAGTGCTGTAGATTCTGTGACTGAAGACTTAATTCAAAAAGCCATTGATCATGTTTTCATGGAAAAAACCGTTATCGCAATAGCTCATAGACTAAGTACCATTCAACATTCTGATGAGATTCTAGTACTCAAAGACGGTATTATTCAGGAGCGTGGCACACATCGAAGTCTGGTCGAAGCTGAAGGTATTTACGCGGACTTGCTACACGCTAAAGATGAAATTGAAGCCTGAACACTTTACATTAAGAGATAGTCAATAACAGGATCACTATGCGAGCTTTTGTTTTACGCGCTAGAGCAGCCCCAACAGAAAGCCGTGCTTTATTAGAGGGTGTTGGCCAGCAAGCACATACCGAGATACTCGCTCATACACTAATGAATGCTATTTTCGTTGCTCAATCTCACCGTGACGATGTCATTGTTTACCTCGTACTTGAAAGTACTAAAGATTTTTCGAGAACTATTTGCTTCACTGCCAGCCAGCTTGAAAATATTGGCGGCTTTCATGAGCAAGCACTATTAGCTAAAATCGCTAGGGCTTTAGATTTATCAGTCGGTATGACAAAAGAACAACATCGAGTTGTTGAACCAGGCATAAGCGTCCAAACAATGAGTTTTGAAAAACTCATTAAAGAGTTGGCAGAAGATTATCAACTATTCGTTATGGATAAAAAAGGCACCCCTATTACCGAACAAGACTTTGATGGTAATGTTTGTTTTTTATTAACTGACCATATACCCATGCCGAAAAAATCATTTAATAGCCTAAAAAAATTGGGGGCGGAGAAAATAAGCCTCGGCCCTAAAATGCTTTTTGCATCACAATGCGTTGTTTTAATTAACAACCAACTAGACATTCAAGATTTTCATTAATCCTATTTCAGCTGTCCCTGCTTCAATCAGCCTCATTAATGCTATCACCAAAGATCGAACTGAATATTATGCAAACAGAAGACGCTAACAAAATAAAACATTTTATTGAGTCCATCAGTGAAGCAATTGCCAACGACACCTTGACGAAGTTACTATTGAGTAAGTATCGCGGAGACGACAAAGAGCTGCAGCGCATTGTTATTCGCCCTATTATGTTACGGGAGCAAAAAACCCTCTCCTTTGTCTACAGCTATAAAACCCGCGACATTACTAAAAACCTCGCTACCGATGAAGCCATCAAGGTAATAACAGCATTTATCAACAATGATTTCAAAAGCATTCATTTAGTAACCGACAAAGAGCAAACACAAATTGATATCAGTAAAAAGGGCAAAGTAATACGGCATAAACATGAAGCCGAAAAACAGCTACAAAAAGAACAAACACATAACCGCGAGAAAAATCGCTCTATCGATATTAAACGACCTTATTTAACCGCATTGGGAGTTACCGACAAACAACAGCAGTTAATTCCTGCCATGTCACGAAAATGGAAACAGATTAATAAGTTTATTGAAATATGCAGCCAAGCGATTGAACAATCGGGACTAACAAAAAAAGAAGCTCTTAATGTAGTGGACTTCGGCTCAGGTAAAGGCTACTTAACCTTCGCCATTCACGATTATTTAATGCATAGCCTCAATAAGAATGCGCAAGTCACTGGCGTAGAACTGCGAGAGTCATTAGTTAAACTATGCAATCAGGCATCTACCCAGTTATCACATACTGGCCTTAGCTTTGTTTGCGGGGATGTAAAAACACATGCACCCAATAAAACCGATGTAATGATCGCTCTTCACGCCTGCGATATCGCCACTGACTACGCCATTGATTACGGCATAAAAGCTGATGCAGCCATCATCATGTGCTCTCCTTGCTGTCACAAAGAAGTCAGACCACAAATCAAAATTCCTGAAGTGCTTAGCCCATTACTAAAATATGGCACACATCTAGGACAAGAAGCTGAAATGGCAACGGATACACTTCGAGCATTATTGCTAGAAGCCAATGGCTATACGACGAAAGTATTTGAATTTGTTAGCCTAGAACACACTAACAAAAATAAAATGATTTTAGCGGTTAAAAGAAGCCAGACTATCGACAACAGTAAAACACTGGAACAAATAGCCGCGCTAAAATCATTTTATGGTATTGAACATCAATGCTTAGAGACCTTGCTAAACAGTTAATTCGAAAACACGTTTCTTAAATCAGCTGGCTCGCGATCTAGACTCAAGAAAACGCTCAACCAAGCTAATATAGGGTTCATCCGAAACCGGCGGTACAACAAGCCAATCAAAAATTAGTGCGTTTAGCTCATCATTTTTTGTACCATCGCCGGCACTACTGGCCTGGCCAAAGCCGCTCTTCAAGCATTCAACTTGATATTCCATCCGCAAGTTTTTATCTTCATCTGGCGTCTCTTTGCCAGAAATAATTTCCGCTCGAATACACAACACCCTTAATGCCCTCTCATTCTGCGCGACATCTTTAATCGCAGTCGAATAATCAGCAGCAAGCTGCTCCTTAATAATTGTTTTAGAATTTTTAGGCCATGTATCAATGCCATCGATAAAGCTACATGCATCGTCATACAGCTTAGCTTTTTCAGTTTCATTATCGGCAAGGTGATATAAGCGAGTTTTGTTAGCGGCTTCAAGAATAGCCAACCATTTCTGTTCTTTTAATGATTGTCGCTCCTGAGTGAGTTTTAACTCATAGTTTTCACAGGCCTTGTTATATCTTTGATTAATTTTATTGGCATCAGCCTTAGGCAGAGAACCTACTTGCTTAAAGGAGTCCTTAAGTTCATTAGCTTTATCAGCTATCGATAGTAATGATTCTTGCTTTAATAGCTCCTCTAATGCTGAAATAATATCTAGCGCTTTCTGTTTATTTTCACCTAACTCTGCTTTAAATTCATTTGATTTCTGTTGCCGTTTTTCAAAAACAGCATCGCAGCTTGCTCTAAATGTTTTCCAGAGCTTTTGATCATCTTTACGCGCAGTGAGACCTACCAACTTCCATTCAGCCTGAAGCCCCTTAACTTTATTGATCGCAGCATTAATATCCTCGCTATCGACTAACTTCTCCGCTGCCGTTACTAACAGCTGCTTCTTTTCACAATTACTTAAATATTGTTGGTTAAGCTGTTTTTGAATACTATCGATAACAGTATCAAATGCTTTTTGCGCTGGTTTATTCGCTGAATATTGTACCGGAGCATAGCTATGCCACTCTTTCTTGGCAGTTGCGATTAAAGTCTGAACAGCAACCCAATCAATTTTATGTGACTGTAATTCATTGCTCTCAACATTTTTTTCAGCTTGATCAGCTGTGTCTGCAGCATTATTTCCACTAAGCAAAACGGTAGACACATAATCTTGCAACTGCTTAATCAGACCTTCTCTTTTAACTAAGTTATCCCCATGAATAACTGACAAATCGTCATAGTATTTTTTACAAGGCTCATAGGCAGTTTGCGACAATTGATGGAATTTTTCCCATAAGGCCTCGTCATTATCACCCTTGCTTAAGCCCTTCCATTCAGCTTGCAACCGCTTTATTTTAGTTGCTACAGCCTCTGGATTTTCCTGACTACCAACCAAAGTTTCCATTTGCTCAATAAGCTGCTGCTTTTTAGGTGCAACCGCATAATTTTTCCAATCTAATAATTTTTCAAGTTCAGCATCCAATTGCTCAAGCTGTGCAGCAAGATATTTGGGTAATTTGGGTGTTGGGCTGTTTTCTAAGCCTTTTACTTTTTCATCAAGCGTACGACGAATACCTGCAGCTTGGTTTGAGGCCCCATTGTTAATCGCGTCATTAGCCTTTTTTATCAATGCCGAAATATGACGTTGACGACTCTGAAAATCTGCCTTTAATTTTTCCTGCTTTTTATCTTGCTCATTAATAAATTCCTGTACTTTATTAATAGTAGATTTAACAGCAGTTTCAGAGCTGTCATCCTCATCTAATAAATCGATATCTAACAAACTGACATCTTTTAACCGATTTCTCAGCGATGCAAGTAATTGAGAGGGTGTTTTTATTTCTGCTACATTGTCAGTCGTATTTAAAGCAGTATTTATAGGGGAACTCTCCTCTTTTTGACTATCAACCTCTTTATCATCAACTAACTTTTTAGTAATGGCCGAAGAAACTTTTTCTAAGTGATCAGGCAAAACTCCGTATTCGGACAACTGCTTTATTTGGAACTCAATAGCAGCTGTACATTGCTTAAATGATAATGATTGGGTTTTATCCGCTTTTTCAATCTCATTAAGTCTTGACCAATTCTGAGATAATAATTTCACCCCATTATTAATATTATCTAATAACTCAGTATCAAAATCTTCAATGGTATACAGCACATTTAACTGCTTAGTTAGTTGTAATAAAACATCCGCTTTTTCATTGGCAGCACTAGCAATAGCTTTTTCACGATTTTCTTTTTCCTGTTGAAGCAACTGCTGTTCGCCCACCACCTTATTGCATTGACTAAAAGCTTGTTCAACTCTTAGCTGAATAGCCTCAGATGGTTTTACAGATAACGCACTCCAACGCTGTTCAAAACTTTGGGTCGTCGCCGGAAACAATTGATCAAAGGGACGCCTGCTGTGCGCTTCAATCTGCTCACATAAAGCAGCAATTTTTTTCTGTTGTTGTTCTTCAGCTAAAAGCTGTTGACGATGACTGTCGCATTTCTCTTTAACAATCCGATAGACAAGCTTATCTTTGCCTTTAGTCGTTTTTAACAACAACTTAAGTTGCTCAGGGTTTTCAATTGTTTTCGCAGCTAACTCGCGAATACTTACCGATGCACCTCTTAATGCAACCTCATAAAGTAATGCGTCGTCTTTTTGAGAGGCGAGTAACTCCTTCTGCAAATCTGGGTTTTTACAAAAGCCAATCACCGATAACTGTTCAAGTATTTCCTTTCCTTCGGAATGATTAGAACTATCAAGCGTGAATTGTTGTGCAGAGACTGAATTATTATCAATATGTATAGCGATACGCTGCTTAGCTTTACGCTGTAGTTCATTAGCTGAAGAGGTACTGTAAGCTAAATTCACCAGAGCACTGCAATAATCAAGTTTTTCAACAGCAGCAACACGTAGCTCAACAAGATTATCACCTTCTGCAACCGCAGCTAGATCAGTACCCGACAATTCACCGAGTTCAATAATTTGCTGCTCTATCGATTTAGGTTGACGTTTTATTTTATTAAAAATGTTAGCAAAAACTGCCATGCTTATTTTCCTGCGTTGCTAGTATGCAATCAATATATGTATCAAGGGCAAGGTTATATAGGCCGCTAATCCGGCTAATAAAAACACCCTAAAGAATCCATCTGGATAAAACCGACTTGAATAAAGCCCACTTAATAATATCAAACAACCATCGACGACTGTCTTTCAGAATTAACAAATAATACCTAAAAGATGGTAATTCGGAGGGGTATTCTAACGTGAATAGAGGGGAAAATAGAGTGCTATTTCAGTCGAAATAGCACATAAGGCCTTTTTAAACGGTGATTACTCAAATCGGTAACATGGTACATATTCGCCTTTGAGCTTCATCCGCCCCTGCGCAACAAAATCTTGCAGCAAATTATCCATTTCCTGCATTATTTCCTGATCACCCTGAAGCTTATAAGGGCCATGTTGGCGCACTCTTTCGATACCATCGGCTTTAACATTGCCGGACACAATACCTGAAAAAGCCCGCCTCAATTCCGACGCCATCAAATGCTTAGGTTGATCAGCACTGATTTTCAACTGACTCATACTTTCATGCGTTGGAATAAAGGGTTGCTGTAACTCTAGCGGAATCTTTAACTGCCAGTTAAAAGCATAGGACTCTTGCTGCGTTCGACGATAACGATGGACATCATAGGTGCCCAACAACGCCTTTTGAGCCACTTGGTCAGGCGCACCCACAATAATCTGGTAATACTGCGATACACCTTTACCCAGCGTATTACAAAGAAACTTATCGAGCACATCAAAATACGCCTGCGACTCCACTGGACCAGCTAAGATTAGCGGCATAGGAATGTCACGATTCTGAGGCAGCATTAACACACCCAGCAAATAGAGAATTTCTTCTACCGTACCGGCGCCGCCAGGGAAAACTATAATCGCGTGCGATAAACGTACAAAGGCTTCTAAACGTTTTTCAATATCCGGCAAGATCACCAATTCATTAACGGCAGGATTCGGCGACTCTGAGGCGATGATGCCAGGCTCTGTTATACCAACATAGCGGCCATCGCTAACATGCTGTTTACCATGTCCTAGCACCGCGCCTTTCATTGGACCTTTCATCGCACCCATACCGCAGCCTGTTGCAATATTAAGCCCCCTCAAGCCCATCTCATAACCGACATGCTTGGTGTAGTCATATTCTAATCGACTGATAGAATGACCGCCCCAGCAGATAACCATATTGGGATGAGCATTGGGTTTAACCACACTGGCATTTCGCAGAATTCGAAAAACAATATCAGTAATTTCATCACTGCTTACTGAGTCATCGCTGCTATCTTCAAGCTTATTATCTGCAATGATTTTATGATGGGTATAAACGATATCTCTCAACGCTGAGAAAAGTTGTTTTTGTATGCCTCGAATCATCTTGCCATTAACAAATGCACACGCTGGCGCATTGACAATATCAAGTTTAATACCACGAGACTGTGGCGTAATACGAATATCAAAATCACTGAACTGGCTGAGCATCACATCAGCATCATCTTCCTCAGCGCCAGAGTTAAGTACCGCTAGTGCACACTGCCTAAAAAGTTTAAAAATATTATCATCGTGATTAGTAACGCCTTCTATCTCTCGGTGTGAAAGTAAGTTTAACGTACTGGTAGGACGTACCGATGCATAGCGCACTTTATTCATTATTTATCCCTATTAATAAATCTAATATTAAAAACATTAATACGTTATTAAACTATAGTCTGTTTTTTTAGAAAGCAGAGGATATTAGCAACATAAATACCATCAAAAAGTAATGGCATTTATGCTGTTAAACGTGAAAAGACAACACGCTGCTGAAAGAGAAAAGAGCGCCTAAACGCTATAAAACGCCTATTAATTGAACAAAGTTATAAGTTTGAAACCTCAATAAACTGCACAACATTATCACTCATGTTTTCAGTTCTCGATGATGTTATTTCAGCATCGTCATATTCGTAAGCTTCTCGTTCACCACTGCGATCAATCGATAAGTTTTCAAAATCAAAAAGATCATTATCAGCTAGCTGCGACGGCTTTACATTTTGCAGAGCACCAAAAATACTCTGCACTCTGCCGGGGTTGCTTTTTTCCCAATCGACTAACATCGCTTTAATATTTTGCCGCTGTAGGTTTTCCTGTGAACCACAAAGATTACAGGGAATAATAGGAAATTCTTTGATGACTGAATAACGCTCTATATCCACTTCTTTACAATAAGCCATCGGCCGAATAACAATATTGCGTTTATCATCTGAAAGTAATTTTGGTGGCATTGCTGAAAATTTTGCACCATAAAACATATTCAAAAACATGGTTTCGACAATATCATCGCGATGATGACCTAGGGCAATTTTGGTGGCACCTATCTCTTCCGCAAATGCGTATAAAGTTCCTCTACGCAGACGCGAACAAAGACCACAAGTTGTTCGGCCTTCCGGTACCTTTTGTTTAACAACCGAATAGGTATCCTTATCAATAACGTAATATTCAATGCCAAGCTTATCGAGGTATTCTGGCAGAATATGCGCAGGGAAACCCGGCTGCTTTTGATCCATATTCACAGCAACCAACTCAAACTTAATCGGCGCGCTTTTTTGCAAATTGGTCAAAATATCCAACATGGTATAAGAATCTTTACCGCCGGAGAGGCACACCATAATCCGGTCACCCTCCTCGATCATATTAAACTCTTCAATCGCGCGACCGGTATAACGACGCAATCGCTTTTGTAGTTTATTGAATTCAGTTTTGTCTTTTTTAGATAATTCTGGCAACACGTTATGACCTAGCAAACATCGAGTGTGGAGCTTGATTTGAGTCAAAAAACTCAAACTAGCTGTAAGCGAGGGATTCTACTGAATTTCACTAAAAAAATCCCCTAAGATTTAGACACCGCCTACAAATCCAATATCACATCTTTTGCTAGAAATTTGGCCTCTAAATCACTAGAATAGGCGGCTGTTTTTTCGCGCATTGTACGGCTAATAGCTAAAGTAAAAGTTAAAGCCAAAATGCGAAAAGATAATAACTAGGAATAATTGCACCATTTTAGTGAATTCAAACGCAATAAAACTGAATCCATAAACTAGAAAGGTACCAATAAGACCTGAATCTTAATATTGGCTTATGTGCTTGATCGCATAATTCAGATTAAACGCCTCAAATACGGCGTATATAACCAGAGACAACAGGCACACAATTAGACTTTTGATATCGATAAACGTCCAACAGGAAGATAAACCATGAAACAACCCGTTCGCGTTACAGTTACTGGTGCAGCTGGCCAAATCGGCTACGCACTTCTTTTCCGTATAGCTTCAGGCGCCATGCTTGGCAATGATCAGCCGGTCATTCTTCACTTGCTAGATATCACTCCAGCAATGGATGCACTTGGCGGCGTAAAAATGGAGCTGGATGACTGTGCCTTCCCTCTATTAGCTGGTGTTGTCTGCACTGACGATCCAAATGTTGGCTTTAAAGACGCTGATTACGCACTACTTGTTGGCGCGCGTCCCCGTGGACCAGGCATGGAACGTAAAGATTTGCTAGAAGCTAACGCTGCTATCTTCTCTGTTCAAGGTAAAGCAATCGACGAAAATGCTAGTAAAGACATCAAAGTACTGGTTGTAGGTAACCCTGCTAACACTAACGCCTTGATCACTCAGCGCAATGCACCAAGCATTCCACCACAGAACTTTACTGCCATGATGCGCCTTGACCACAACCGCGCTAAAACTCAAATCGCACAAAAAACCGGCAAGACTGTTGATGATGTAACCAACACAGTTGTTTGGGGAAATCACTCAGCGACTCAGTTCCCTGATCTGTTTAACACTAAGGTCAGCGGTACTGCTGCTATCGATCAAGTTGATCAAGCTTGGTATGAGAATGACTTCATCCCAACCGTTCAACAACGTGGTGCTGCAATCATTAAAGCCCGCGGTGCTTCTTCTGCTGCATCAGCTGCTAACGCCGCTATCGATCACGTACGTGATTGGGCGCTAGGCACCAACGGTGACGACTGGGTAAGCATGGGTGTTTACTCTGACGGTTCTTACGGTATTACTGAAGGCCTAATCTACTCTTTCCCTTGTCGCTGTAACAATGGCAAGTGGGAAATCGTACAGGGTCTATCTGTTAACGAATTCAGCGCTGAGAAAATGAAAGCGA
>CALBVI010000426.1 GCA_937969395.1 uncultured Spongiibacteraceae bacterium
CAAGTATTGTTAACATGATCGCACATATTACACCCAGAATTCTTACAACGCCATATCACGCATTTATCGACCGGTATTATGGTAACCCGCTTATTAATTAGAAGCGGTACCCTACACCCACCATACCAACCCAGGGGTCAATATCCACGTTAACTGTTCGTACAATATCATCTGTTTTTAGCTCCGCCGTAGTATCAATATCGATATACCACGCTGCGACGTTTAGATACCAATCTTCGGATAGCTGAATGTCGATGCCCGTCTCTAGAGCCAGACCTAGTGAGTCATCTAATGAAATATCGGTATCTCCACCTAACGCTGAATCTAAAGAATCAGTAGTGTTTTCATCAAAAAAGATTGTGTAATTAAGACCTAGCCCTATATAGGGCTTAATATTATTTAAATTTTTAAAGTGATATTGCAGCGTAAAAGTTGGAGGGAGATGTGTTGCTTCGGCTATATTACCAAGAGCTGCAAGGCTGCCGCTGGCTTTAATGTCATGTGAAAATGGCGTAGATGCCAACAAACCAATAGCCACATTATCACTAAGCATGTAACTAAATGTAAGGCCTAATTGAGTATCACTTGCAACGCCAACCGATGAGTCAGCTATGCCAGTCACCTCACCGCTACTATCATTGGGTTGAACTTTAGCGATACCGGCTCTTGTTATCAAAGAGCCTTTACCAAAACCTTCAGCCATGAGTTGCTGAGTACTTAAAACACTAGCGATTAATACAAATGATAAAGCAAGTTTATTTTTCATCATTATTCCTTTTATTTATTGTTAACATTAAGAAAATAAGTATTTACAAACTTCGCATACCTTTTTAAAACTAAACTTACTGCTATTTATCTACCCCCATCACGCCAAAAAAACTGCAGCACTGGCACTTTATTTTGCTGTAATTAATTGATTTAGAAAATGAATAAAAAACGTGACCAAAAAAAATCATTACCGCCAAATGAATAAACATTGAGAGCGGCGCATTAAATACATCTACCCTGCTATGAAAGCTATCAAACATTAGCATCCCCATTAACATACCTAAATTTAAACTTAGCAAATGAGGTATCTTAATATTTAATTTTTTCGATATAAGCATGCCAAGGTTGCAGCCAACAAACATGCCATTAATAGTCGCCGGCGCAATAGCCGCCATATTGCCTTGGCCACAGAGCTCATAAAATAAATGGATATTGCTTATACCGAAATCTAAATAAAAACCGATAAAAAGCCCCAAAAAAGCGAAAGACATCTCCCATATATAAATAATCAATTTTCTGTATTGCTGGAGATAAATAAATATTATGGCGAGAAACAAGAGTACATTGGACCCTATAAATGTTAACCAATGCATATTAGTTAACAGCTGTAAAATGCTGCTAAGCAACAGGCTTAAAAGCAATGATTTTATATAAATTGACTTTATATAAGCTGATTTTATATAGATAGGTTTTCTGCTAATGCTTGCAGGCTTCACTTAACGCCTCCCAGCTAAGCTGCGCACATTTATGCCGAGACGGCATGGCGCTAATGCTTGCCAGCGGCCTTAGTAATTCCTCTGTCTGTATCGCTGAGCACGAATCTTTAAGCAAACCATTTAATTGCTGGTAGTAGTACTCTATCTGTGAAATTTTTTCATTAATCAGCAACTGATTCATGATCGACGACGAGGCAATGCAAATCGAGCAGGCTCTTGCTTGAAATTTAATATCGGTAATGACGTCGTTTTCCAAAGTGACACCAACACTAATTTCGTCACCGCAGAGTGGATTTATGCCTTTACCTACCGAATAGTTTTCATCAATTTCACCAAGACCTGTTGGCGATTTATAATGTGCTAATAGAACGGCCTGAGATTCTTTTTTATTCATCGCAAGACCACTTAAGTAAAGATTTCTGTAGCTAATTTGATAGATTTAATCAGCGGTTCAATATCTTCTCTGCGGTTATAAACGCCAAGACTCAGACGATTGAGTGCACCAACCTTTAAATGATTCAACAACAGATGACTGCAATGATTTCCGGTTCGAATCGCAACGCCGTTGTCGGCGGCGACTTGAGCAACATCATGAGGATGTACTCCATCGACCGTAAAAGAGAGCACTGAACTATGTTCGCCACCACCCGCGATGGGCATAAGCGTCACGTTGCCCTGCTGGGCAAGTGCCTGGCGAAATTGCCTACCTAATTCTCCCACGTATTGTGAAACCGCCGCTGCGGGTAAGCCCTGCAAAAAATCCGCCGCCGCCGCAAAGCCCAGCGCACCGGAAAGGTTTGGGCTGCCCGCCTCGAAACAATAAGGAGCCTCACGCAAAACAATATGCTGCTCATCAACCGACTCAACAATTCCACCGCCCATCAATAATGGCGACATTTCAGCCATTCGCTTAACGTCAATATAAAGTGCGCCTATACCTTCCGGGCCATACATTTTATGCGCCGAAAAAGCTAAAAAATCACAAGCCAATTTATCGACATCCAGCGGCAGGTGGGACACCGATTGCGCGGCATCAATAAGCGTGTAAATGCCCTGCGCTCTGGCCTTATCACATAGCTCTTGTATTGGATTTTCACCGCCAAGCACATTCGAGCAATGTGTTAGGGCAATTAAAAAAGTACTTTCATGCCAGATCTCTTCTTGCTCCAGCAGCAAGCATCCATCTTCATCCATTTCTATAATTTTTAACTCGGCACCGGTGGTTTGACACAATTGATGCCAAGGCAAGTAATTGGCGTTGTGCTCCATCCGGGTTAACCAGATTTTTTGTTGCGGCTTAATAATTGATTTAGCCCAGCCAAGTGTCACCTGATTAATCGCTTCGGTACAGGATTTGGTAAAGATCAACTGCGAAGTCGGGGCATTAATAAACTGAGCAACACGAGCTCTTGCGGTTTCATAGGCGCTTGATGCAGCTTCGCCCAGTGGATAGCTGGCCCGATGAACAGGCGCGCAAAAATGACGATAACCCTGCGTTACCGCATCAATAACACAATCGGGTTTTTGGCTGGTGGCGGCGCTATCTAAGTAGTGATAACGCTCATTATCATAGTGGCTGAATTGCTCGATGGCATGCTGGTACACGTCGTAGGTGGAAATAGATTTTTTAGCAGCCAGACTATTCATTGTGAGCGCTATGTATCGGCAATTTTGAGCATGGGAGCGATATGTTTACGCTCGTTTATTTTCATCAAATCACCAGCTGCTCCCCTGCGATGCATAACCACTTCAGCAATGACGCTCAACGCAATTTCCTGTGGCGTTTTAGCGCCAATATTTACACCCGCTGGCGTGCTGATATAACTGTTTTTTAACTGTTCCGGTGAAACTTCCTGCAAATACTCCAACACCAATTTTGCGCGTTTTTTACTTGCCACCAGAGCAATATATTTAGCCCCAGATTGCAGCGCTTGCGTCATCGATAAATGATCGCCTTTGTGTTGGGTGGCGATAATCACAAAATCTTCAGCGCTAGGCTGTAATTGACTGTAATCCAAATCGTCATCGATGATAGTACTGGCATCAGGATACTGTTCAAAACTTGCTGTAGCATCGTTAATCACCACATCCAGCCCCACCAACTTACCTATTTGAGAAAGGCTTCTAACAATTTCACCATGCCCTATTAGCCAAAGTTTTGGGCAGGGGATATACGGTTCAACATACACAGTCATAGCGCCTCCACAGGGCATACCAACACCCAGCATTTCATCATCTAAATCAATTTCAAACACCCGCGTCTCTCGAACGGACAGCGCCTCTAATGACTGAAAACAGGTTTCCGATTCCGCGCAACCGCCACCAATCCAACCATAGATCACCTTACCCTGATCGCTGATAACCGCCTTGGAACCAGTTTTTGCGGATACTGAACCATGATTGCCCACCACAGTGGCAACAGCAAAGTGCTGTCGCTCATCAATCAGTTGCTGAATAATTTGCTGTATTGATTGGCTCATTAAAGGCTGACCTCAGTGATGGCATTTTCGCCCAACAATTGGGATACCTCCATGGCAGTATCCAAGTCACAGTGATAATGGTTATGAGTCACCTCAAAGCGAAATACTTTCTCTGGATGTTTATCGATAAGTTTTCTGCAACCAAGACGTACGCCATCACTATCAACCGCCAAGGCCTGCTTAGCAGAAAGCACAATAGGGTTGCCTCGCTCATTCTGATAGTGAGGAACCAATATACTTTTTGATGACTGCTGTAAAAAAGCCGCTAATAATTGTTTGATATCGCTGGCCGTTAATAACGGTTGATCACTTAATCCTATCAACACCGTTTCGATTTTTTCAGCGATTGCTTTTAACCCGCAACGTATCGAAGTAATCTGTCCTTGATCAAAGCCATCATTGAAAATAATGTCCACGTTGAGCCCGCTGAGCGCAGCGCGAACACGTGCCTGCTGGTGACCAACGACAACAATAATATGGCCGATACCAGCCTCGATATATTGTTCAACGGTATGACGGACCATGGGCTTGCCATCAATGGGAATTAATAGCTTATTAATATTACCCATACGCTGGGATAAACCCGCTGCCAAAATAATTGCGCCTGTCTTTACTGTGTTTGTATTTACTGCGCCCGTATTTATTGCATCTATCGTTAAAGAAGCCATTATTTACCCTCACAACAACTTGAGGAAGTTTTGGCTGTGGGAACAACCTCAACAGCCTCCGTCTCTTTTGAGGATAATTCTTCTGACGTTTTGTTTTCTTCGACGTCTTGCAAATCTTGCGGCGAGGTCCGCGAAGATAACTGGCTTCTTAGCGATACAATTTTCGCCATCACCGACAAGGCAATTTCGGGGCCGCTAGCAGCACCAATATCAATCCCTGCCGGTGCTATGATTTTGTTAATGGCTTGTTCGTTAGCTCCAGATTGCTGCAGCTTTTCTTTC
>CALBVI010000427.1 GCA_937969395.1 uncultured Spongiibacteraceae bacterium
TGGCAGGTTTCGGAACAACTACTAAGCGGTTATTTAATTTAAACGTGATATCTTACAAACAATTTACACTTCAATATTGCTACACAATCAGCTTCAACTAGACTGTATAAACCGCAAATAGAAACCCTGCTCAGCAAGATACCAAGGCCATAAGATGCAAGCTCCTAAAATACCAAACAATGAAGCTTGTCGTCTTAAAACGCTGCAATCCTTAAAAATTCTCGACACTCTTCCTGAAGAACGTTTTGATCGCGTCACGCGTATGGCCAAAAGGTTATTCAACGTCTCTATAGCACTGGTAAGTATCGTGGATGAGAATCGACAATGGTTTAAATCCAGTGCCGGTTTGGACGCGAGCGAAACACCTCGTGACATATCTTTTTGTGGTCACACTATTCTAGGCAACGAAACATTTTATATTGAGGACGCCTCTAAAGATCCGAGATTTGCAGATAACCCCCTCGTTACTGAAGCCCCCAATATTCGATTTTATGCAGGCTACCCGATCAAGGCAGCTGACGGTGAAAAGATGGGGACACTTTGCATTATTGACGACAAACCCAAAAATCTAGCCGAGGAGGACTTTCAGACACTTGAAGATTTAGCTGCGATCATAGAACAAGAATTAGCCGCCATCCAACTAGCAACTTTAGATGAATTAACAGACATATCTAATCGACGAGGCTTTGTTCAATTAGCACAGTACGTATTAAATATGAGCAGCCGTCAAAACATCCCGGTCTGCTTAGCCTACTTTGACTTGGATAACTTCAAACCCATCAATGACAGCTATGGGCATACAGAAGGCGATCGCGCTTTAAAGCTATTTAGCACGCAAATGAAAAGTACTTTCCGAAACTCTGATATTTTTGCCAGAATAGGCGGTGATGAATTTGTCGTGCTTTTGACGAATGCGAACATCGTATCAACCAAAAAGGTATTGGAACGTTTCACTCAAGAACTAGCTGCATCAACTGCCAATGAACAACTACCTTATAAAATAGGGTTTACTTATGGTCTCGCGGAATTTAACCCCGATGAGCACGACTCTATTGAAAAACTATTACAACAAGCTGATCACTCAATGTACAAAAACAAAAAATCGGCTGATTAAAAACCACAAGACCCACTATTACCTATACTGCGACAGATTATTTTCCTAATAAAACCACACAGGCCCTACAGCCATAGCAATTATTCGATACGAAGTTCTGTTTAACTTACTGACCGTATCCTGACCGCAAATCAAAACCTCCTATTAAAACCTCTCTATAAAACTGTAAACCTGAATAAACTTACAGAGATTAACAACGATTTAATAGCACGAATAAAAAAGCCGTAGTGAATAACTACGGCTTTTTTATTGTTCACAGCACAGCAAAAACAAATAACTTAAACGGCAAATAGCTCCGCTAACTTCCTACCAGGCTCTTCTGCGCGCATAAACGCTTCACCGACCAAGAAACCATTAACATTGTGTGAACGCATCAACGCAACATCATCAGGAGAATGAATAGCACTTTCTGTAATCACAATCCTGTCGTCGGGAATATCGGCGAGCATTGCAATCGTCGTATCTAATGACACTTCAAAGGTATGTAAGTTGCGATTATTAATACCGACTAAAGTATTACCCAACAGCAATGATCTTTGAAGCTCTTGTTTGTCATGCACTTCAATGAGCACATCCATACCGAGCTCTTGCGCTAGGGTATTTAGTCCAGCCATTTGCTCATCACTTAAACAAGCCGCAATTAATAAAATACAATCAGCACCAATAGCCCGCGCTTCAAATACTTGATAAGGATCGACAATAAAATCTTTGCGAATAACAGGTAGAGAGCAAGCATCTCTTGCTTCAACCAGATAATCTTCGCTACCCTGAAAAAAATCTTTATCCGTCAATACTGAAAGACAAGCTGCACCGCCCTGCATATAGCTTTTTGCGATCGCTGCCGGATCAAATTGTTCTCGAATAACACCTTTACTCGGCGACGCTTTTTTTGCCTCCGCAATAACTGCTGACTGACCAGAAGCAATTTTATCTTTTATCGCTTGCACAAAACCGCGACAAGGCGCTTGCTTAGCAATTTTGTTATGTAGATCGTTAATCGAAACCGTCGCGGAACGCTCAGCAACTTCTTCTAATTTACGATCAATAATTTTTTTTAATATCGTCGGCGTGTCATTCATACTGCTCTCACTACTCATACTAGACTGACTCATACTAGACTGACTCAGCCTCTTTCATCGTTTGGGTGACTTGCGCCAACTCTTGTAATTTTTCTGCGCCGGTACCACTGGCTAAAACATCCTGCGCCATAGTAATACCTTGTTCCAACGAGGAAGCAATACCGGCAACGTAAATAGCCGCGCCAGCATTCAGCGCAACAATATCCGCCGCACTACTTTCTTCACCAGACAATAACGATTTAATTAACGCCAAACTCGCCTGTGCACCATCAACTTTTAAATCACCCAAATTACCACGCTGAATACCAAACTGTTCAGGAGTAATCGTGTATTCAGTAATTTCACCCGCTTTTAATTCGGCAACATAAGTCTCACTGGCAACACTGATTTCATCTAAACCATCAGCAGAGTGCACCACTAAAATATGATCGCTACCCAAGTCTCTTAACACTTCAGCAATAGGGCGAACCCACTGTTTACTGTACACACCCAAGAGCTGGTTTTTTACACCGGCAGGATTGGTAATCGGGCCTAACAAATTAAACACTGTACGAGTCGCTAATTCTTTACGTGGGCCAATCGCGTGACGCATTGCTGAATGATGATTAAGTGCAAACATAAAGCCCACACCAACACTTTCAACACAACGCGCGACTTGCTCTGGGTTTAAATCTAATCTGACACCTGCAGCTTCTAATAAATCTGCCGCGCCACTTTTTGAGCTAACTGAACGGTTACCATGTTTAGCAACTTGGCCGCCTGCGGCCGCGACAACAAAGGTACTGGCTGTCGACACATTAAAAATACTGGAGCCATCACCGCCGGTGCCAACAATATCAACGAGGTGATCGCCACTAACACTGACTGGTGTTGCCAACTCGCGCATCACTTTGGCGGCACCGGTAATTTCTTCAACCGTTTCGCCTTTAATACGTAACGCCACTAAAAAACCAGCAATCTGAGCATCAGTGCATTCGCCGGTCATGATTTGGCGCATCACCGCAACCATTTGCTCCGTTGTCAGCGAGCGTCCATCAATAACGTCAGCTATAGCTGTTTGAATATTCATATTCAATGCTCTCTTATTTTTCAGAAACAACTTATTTAGTAATAGTCTGCTGTAAAAAATTACTCAACAGATCATGACCGTGCTCACTCAAAATTGACTCGGGATGAAACT
>CALBVI010000428.1 GCA_937969395.1 uncultured Spongiibacteraceae bacterium
CAGACAACCCCGTGGGTTTAATGATCATCATGGGCTGCGGCATTGGTTACCACATAGAGGAACTTATCAGAAAACTAAATATATTCACGCTCTATATATACGAAGATAATTTCGATATTTTTTTTACAAGCCTACACACCATTGACTGGCACAACATCATCAAACTATTCAGTCAAGACAAAAACAGAAGCTTACATTTATCTATTGGAAAAACCGTCGAATATTCGCTATTCAATATCAAACTATTAAGCCAAAAAATAGGCCACCACAAAATAATACAACCTTTCTTCTATACGCATATAAAAAACAGCAACACTCAACTTTTAAGTAAGCACTTAACTAGCACTATCAGCTTTTCAAGCAACGCCACAAAATCATTCGATCAAGAAATATGCAGCCTCGCCGCCAGCATAGAAAACTACAGAAACAAACCAAATGTCCTAATAGAAAAAAATCAGGATATATCATTACCCGTTTTCATTATAGGCAATGGCCCCTCACTAGACGGCCTATTAGAAACCATAAAAAAATATCAAGCGAACATTATAATCTTATCTTGTGGCAGTGCTCTATCCAGTCTATTTAATAGCGGCATAAAGCCTGACTTTCACCTTGAACTTGATTACCGGCGAGTAATAAAGGAACTCTACAGCGATTACTCAACTGATGAGTTCCGAAGAGGCATCCCTCTTCTTTCCAGCAACAAAATACACCCCGACACCATTGCGCTATTTGACAGTCACTATCTAGCACAAGAACAGGATGACATCGGCACAAACTTGATTGAGCCTCGATCCAAACACGCCGATGTAAAAACACTAAAGTGTGCCAACCCAACAGTTACCAATGCCGGACTATCCTTTGCGATAAGCATGAATTTTAAAAACATCTACCTTATTGGATGTGACTACGGCACACCCACAAGAGATCAAAATCACTCAAAAACTAGTTTTCATCACCAAACAAGTCAGTCTAAAGAGTTTGTATCATACTCAATGAATAACAAAACTAAAGGAAACCTGCAAAATACTGTATATACAGATCATCTCCTGAATGCCGCACGAGAAAACATAGAGCTTTTATTACTCGCAAACCCAGATGTAAGTTGCTACAACCCAAATAATGGGGCCTATATCCATGGAGCAAAATCTATTAAACCTGAAAACATAATGCTGACCCACAGCAGCAATAAGAACGATATCATAGAGAATCTAAAGCTATCATCGTTTAAAAAACTCAAGCTAACGAAGATTAACCCCATAAAAATAGAAAAAACGATAAGAACAGAAGCCAGAAAAGTAGTCGCTTTTATTAAAAGCCTCCCCTCTCCAGAGAATAAAGAAGGGATACTAAGGAATATTGATAATATTTTTACTTCAATACAAGATTCAAAACAAAGGGATCAAATCTCGCACAGTCTATTAACTGGCATTTCTGATATTTTCATTAAATTTATTAGCAGCAATGCACTTTCAGCAAAAGAAATAGATCACAGTACAGTGCGCTATAAATTGGGGATAAAAGCTCTTATTCAAACTATAGAAGAGAATATTATTAATACAGAGCAAGGTGAACTCATTAAGCTTGACGACACTCACAGTCACTTTATGCGACCATAATTATCATAAGGCTGCAAGTATCTGTGCTGCAGCCTTATCCAAGTCACACATCACATCAATGTCGACACTAGCTTCTGGAGACATAAGAAAAGGAATTGTTATCTCAGGCATAAGAGATCGCTGCTCCAAATACGCATCAGTTCTAATAAAATAAATTGCACCATTAGCGCGAAAAACATCAGGCAAATCCTGACGCCGAGTAAATGGAAATGTATTATTAACAACCCCCTTCATAACTCCATCCTGAACAAAAAATGATTTCAATATAGAGCTATCACTCTTTACCACGCTAATAAGAGCATCGGCACCACTATCACACAATGAAACATAAGCACGATCAATATGCGTTGAGATTCGCAGTGGCGAAGTGGGCTGCAACAACACGAACGAAGTGTAGTCACCAATTCCCTCGGTGAAGTTCAACAAAACATCCTCGATCACAGCATCAGTAGTTGCTTCATCCGTCGCCAATGCATCAGCTCGACGCATAGCTACAACCCCTAAATTAGAAGCCAATGCTAAAATCTCATCGTCATCGGAAGAGACAACAACTCTATCAACGCATTCAGCCTTTAAAGCAGCCTCAATCGTCCACACTATCAATGGCTTACCGCATAATTCAATAAGATTTTTACGTGGTATTCCTTTGGAGCCACCGCGAGCAGGAATAATAGCCAATACTTTTTCAGCCATTATCCGTACCATCCAATGCTACCGTATGCCTTAGGCGCCACTCGCCATCTTCTTCGCTCCACAAATGAGGCGAGCGATGTTTATTCACAGTTTCCCAGAATTCATCTTCAGTCGTATCAATATATTCTAGAAATTCCTTAAAGTAAGTATGAGGAAATTCCGTATCATATTTCTTAACTAAGTAGGCCGCTTCTTCTCGAGTTATTTTATCGTTACGCACTTCTTGAGCCGCATCATAAGTGCAACGACCAATCCCAAATTTTATCAAGGTCGTAAAGTAATGAAACGGGTCAACTTTATCATCAATACTACTGTACTTTGAGTATGAACCCTCCGTACGCTCTGAGTTTGCCTGAAAGCCAGTATTCTCAGCCGCATAGTAATAACATTCTTGCGGGTCCCAACTAAGGTAATACCCCAAGTAGTGAACCTCAACGCCCGCATCAATGAGGTCTTGTTTATTGGGGGGTATATAAGGAGCAAAATCACCTCTCTTATAATTGCCTTGATCAAGGTATTCACGCATCTCAATACCCCCAAACTTCATATCCAAGGTATTTTCAGTTGAGAAAAATTCCATATCCATAATTGGATTAGAATTTTCCTCAATGGCATTACCGTACTCAGCTTGGTTTTCACCATACATGACTAACTTAACACCATATCTTTTTGCCATCGCAGGACCGATAATTCGCTGCCCTACAATAAACGGCTGAAAAGGATGCAGTAAATTATGAAATGCATTTTTCGTCATTTCGCGATGCAACTTTCCGTTAGGGGTATATAAAATATTATCTAAACCACCTTCATGCATCCAATTTTGAAAATTTTTGAAGCCTGCCTCAGTATACATATGGGGGGCCCATGTAACTGTTAGCGGATTCATTCCATATTTATACTTCAATATATGGGAAGTAAATGCACTATCTTTACCCCCGCTGCCGGGAACAATCACATCATAAGAGCCATCATTACTTTTAAAGCGTGCCAGCAACTCAACTAACTTTTCGTCCCTTTCTTCCCAATCGATACCTGTTTCCTTTTCTTGATGAAAAACACAAGCTGAACAAACGCCTTCATCATTGAAATTGATGACTTTCTTCTTATCATCTTTATCACTTTTAAATTCGACCGTAGAACTCGGGCGCTGATTAGAGATAACGCATTTTTTACAAAAAACCACGTCTTCAGGAAGGCCATAAAATGCTTCCAGGTTATCAGTCATTACTTATTTCCTCACAAATACCAACAAAGTTCCTAATTACACGCAAGCCCTCTATAGAACTCTTCTCCGGATGAAACTGACAACCATATATATTGCCTCTTTTCACAGAGGAACAAAATTCATTATTAGAATAGGTAGTCGTCGACAAAATATTCTCTCTTTCAGAAGGACAAGCCACAAAACCGTGAACAAAATACATGTCCTCCTGCTGATTAATTCCATCGAGAATGGTACTTTCCCAACGTCCTAACTCCGGCTCATGGAGCTCGTTCCAACTAACATGAGGTATTTTTTTGTAGCGAGAATCTAGCACCTTAAGGCCAACAACCTCGCCAGGAATTAAACCTAAACCCTGGGTCTTACCAAACTCACTACTATGTTCAAACAACATTTGCATACCTAAGCAAATACCTAAAAGAGGCTTGTCAGAAGCAGCTAGCTCCTCAATAATCGTGACCAATTCATAAGTTTGTAACTTTTCCATACCATGCGAATAAGCACCGACACCGGGTAAAACAACACCATCAGCGGCTAATATCTCATCTCGATCTCGACTTAATAATGCCCTAGCACCCACCTTAGTCAGAGCATTTATAATGCTTTTAACATTGCCCACATCATAGTCAATAACAGCAATAACCGTCACGACCTCACCTCAATTTTTTGCTTTAAAAGTTCGGCTTTTAAAGCTGCAACCTCAAGTATTTCGTAATGTAATACTGATGCCAATGCAACGGCATCGACATTAGTTGACGTCAGTAACGTTTCTATATGCTGGCTGTTTCCCGCGCCACCGCAAGCAATAACTGGGATAGAAACCGCCTTTTCAATAGCTAGATTCAAATCTATATCAAACCCTTTTTTAGTTCCTTCTGCATCAATAGACGTTACAATTATCTCACCAGCCCCCAACTGTTGAGCTTGCTGCGCCCATTCAACCACATCAACGCCGGTCGGCTCCCGACCATTATCAACATAAGCCTGCCAACTACCATCAGATTTTTTCTTGGCTTCTATCGATACCACAATGCATTGTGAACCAAACACCTGAGCCGCCGCTCTAATAAAGTCAGGCGTTTTAATTGCCTGTGTATTGATAGCCACTTTATCGGCACCGCAATTAAGTGCTTGTTGAATATCACTCAGCTTTCTAAT
>CALBVI010000429.1 GCA_937969395.1 uncultured Spongiibacteraceae bacterium
CCCTAATAACGGTCGAGTTATCGTGCCAGAAGCTGATAACAATATTGCTGAGGTCTTGCAGCAGGGCTTGTGGTCAGAGTTAGAGCAAACGTCTACAGAGTCATCTTCAGCTGTTGAATGGTGTAGTGAGTTGGTCGCTGCGGATGGCAGCGAGTTTGTGGTTCGGTTTCAGGGGCAGGCAGTAGGCACCGTGGTTTGGGAACAAACAGGGCAGCACAATGTCTGTAATGCGTTAGCGGCAATTGCCGCCGCTAGACATGTAGGCGTGCGCGCTGAAGTAGCAGTAGAGGCGTTGGCTGAATTTGCAGGGGTGAAGCGTCGTATGGAGCTACTGGGCACGCCGCAGGGTGTCTCGGTTTATGATGATTTTGCACATCACCCTACGGCGATAGCAACAACCTTGGCAGGTCTGCGAGCGAAAGTCGGTAAAGAAAAAATTATCGCCGTGATTGAACCGCGCTCGAATACTATGCGCTTGGGTTCACATTTAGATCGGCTAGCTCAAGCGACGCAACAAGCAGATCAAATTATCTGGTATCAGCCTGAAGGCTTAGATTGGTCGTTAGATCAAGTGGTCGCAGCCAGTAATCATCGAGCTGTTGTTGAAAGCGACACGGGTAAAATAATTGAGCGGCTAGTAGGGGGCGCGACCGAAGAAACTCATATTGTCATCATGAGTAACGGTGGGTTTGAGGGTATTCATCAGCGTTTAATTAACGCCTTGAGTCTATGATGTTTGCCGCTATTAATATCGAAATACAGAAATTTATACAGGATAGAATATTTCTATGAAGACGCCATTTTTCTCTTTTTACGATAAGTTAATTCTTAGTCGGCCGCTGCTATCGTTGATCACTACCTTACTGATTATTGGTTGGTTATCAACTTACATTCCCAGCTTTAAATTAGATGCTTCTGCCGATGCTTTAGTGTTGGAGGGAGATGAAGCATTAAAATATTACCGTGAAATTTCTACGCGGTATGCGACGGAAGAATTTTTATTAGTTACTTTCCGTCCCGATCAAGATTTGTTGTCGGATGAGTCTTTGAGTGTTTTAGATCAGTTGCGCGCTGAACTGGCAGCTATGGAGGGGGTTTCATCTGTTGTTACTATTTTGGATGTGCCTCTATTAGAAAGCCCCAAGGTGACATTGGATGAAGTCGCAGGTGGTGATGGTTTACGTAGTCTGCGCACAGAAAATATTGATAAAGAACTTGTTCGTGCTGAGTTTAGAGACAGTCCAATTTATAAAAATTTATTAACAGGTAATGATGGTCAGACGACAGCATTGCAAGTTAATTTAATTCGCGATGAAAAATACCAGAGCATGCTAACGGGCCGCGAGTCCATGCGCGAGCAGTTGGCGTTGGGCGATTTGGATCTGCATGAGCAGGAGCAACTCGCTCAGCTTGAAATAGAATTTCGCGATTATGCGGCTGCAGCGGGAATCAAGCAAAGCCAATTAGTGGATAAAGTGCGTTTGATTCTTGATGGTTATCGTAATGAGGGACAGCTGTTTTTAGGTGGCGTGCCTATGATAGCCGCAGATATGGTGAGCTTTGTAAAAAGCGATCTAGTGACATTTGGTGGCGGCATTATCGCTTTTATTATTCTCACGCTGTCGATTATTTTCCGACAAGCACTGTGGGTGCTACTGCCACTGGCGACTTGTATTCTTTCAACGACATTCATGCTGGGTTTAATTACTTGGCTTGATTGGCGAATGACCGTGATCTCGTCAAATTTTGTTGCTCTGTTATTGATTATTACACTGTCGATTACTATTCACTTGGTGGTTCGTTATCGAGAGTTGCTGGCAGCTAATCCTGAAATGGATCAAAAGGCGCTGGTTCAGCGAACAACTTCGCTAATGATAAAGCCTTGTATTTATACAACCTTAACCACGATTGTAGCCTTTGCCTCTTTGGTTGTTAGTGGCATTCGTCCCGTTATTGATTTTGGTTGGATGATGACAGTTGGCGTCACTGCGGCGTTAATTATTACGTTTATTGTTTTGCCCGCGGCGTTAATGCTGTTTAAAAAACCTAAAGTAAAAGCGCAGGAATCGTCAGAAGTCGCAATGACATTGCGGTTTGCTACATTAACCGAACGTCATGGTAAATTAATTTTGTTGTTTGCTTTGCTGGCAACACTAGTTAGTGGTTATGGCGTTAGCAAACTTGAAGTCGAAAATCGATTTATTGATTACTTTCATGAAAGTACTGAGATTTATCAGGGCATGGAAATAATTGATGCGCAGTTAGGTGGCACCATACCGCTTGATATTATTCTTAATCCACCGACTGAAATTGAGGTGGTGGCTACAGAAGCCGCGGATGAGCTTATTACCAGTGCTGGCGAAGATGATGAATTTGATGATTTTTTTGGCGACGATTTTTCAGATGATTTTTCAAGTGGTTTTGATAGCGATGATGATACTGGTGAACCCAGCTATTGGTTTAATCGTGTAGGCTTAGCTCGTATTGAATCTGTACATGATTATATGGATTCATTAGATGAAACAGGCAAGGTCATATCGTTAGCAACTTCTTATAAAGTTTTGCGTGGTTTGACGTCAGGTATTGATGATATTCAGTTGGCATTGATTCAAAGCAAACTGCCAGATGCGATAAATAACTCGTTAATCAATCCTTATTTGGATGAAGATATAGATCAAGCAAGAATTAATGTACGGGTGATGGAAACGAGCCGCAGTTTACGTCGCGCAGATTTATTGAAAAAAGTCGAAGCGCACATGATTGATGAACTCGGTTTTCAGCGTGAGGAATTTGAGCTGACGGGAATGCTAGTGCTTTATAACAATATGTTACAAAGCCTTTATCGCTCACAAATATTAACGATTGGTGCGGTCTTTATTGCGATAGTGCTTATGTTTATTGTGTTGTTCCGTTCATTATCAATAGCACTTATTGCCATTGCGCCTAATATTTTGGCGGCGGCTATTGTTTTAGGGGGAATGGGTCTGGTCGGTATCCCGTTAGATATTATGACAGTAACCATTGCAGCCATTTCTGTGGGGATAGCAGTAGATAATACGATTCATTATGTACATCGTTTTAAAACAGAGTTCATTAAAGATAATAATTATTTAGCGACTATGTACCGATGCCACGGCTCAATCGGTAAAGCGATGTTTTATACGTCGATCACTATCATTATTGGTTTTTCAATTCTTTCGTTATCGAATTTTAACCCCAGTATTTATTTTGGTTTGTTAACTGGCACGGCAATGTTTGCCGCTTTATTAGGTGCCTTATTATTATTGCCGCAATTATTAATCGCCCTAAAGCCTTTAGGTCCTAATAAACCGCTTGCAGTCGATTCATAACACCGTGATAAATGTTGTTGAGTCTCACTGTGTCTGATGACGCTATTTGTCGGAGTAGTTGCGGCGCTTGTTGTATTGCGCCGTCAATTCAGTCCGCAATCCCTGGTATGCCGGATGGAAAACCTGCGGGGGTGGCTTGTATTAATCTTGATGAGTTTTTTGCCTGCCGCCTTTTCGGTAAACCTGAGCGGCCAGCGTTATGCGAGCAATTTCTAGCTGAACCATCGATTTGCGGCAATAGCCGCGAAGAGGCGATAGATATTATTAATGTATTAGAGCGGTCAACGCTTTAGTTTTTACTTGTTAAAAAATTGATAGGGCTGTGTATGTCCGAAGTTATCTCGCTATTCCCATTGGATACAGTGTTGTTTCCTTATGGTCGAAGCGGACTACAGATATTTGAACCGCGGTATTTAGATTTAGTCAGTAGTAGTCTAAAACATGATACGGGTTTTGGTGTTGTATGGTTGCGCGAAGGCACGGAAGTTCATCAGCAAGGTGGTGAAGATCATCAGCGTTTAGCGCAAGTAGGTTGCTATGCTCGCATTGCTAGCTGGGACTCATTACCTAATGGCATGTTAGGTATCACGATTGAAGGGCAAAAAAAGTTTCGTATTTGTTCGAGCTTCCAAGAAAAGAATCATTTGCACAAAGCTGAAGTGGAATGGATTGATAAAGAGCCATCTATTGCTGTAACTGAGCAATTTGAGGAGCTGGATACTTTGATGCAACAGCTGTCGCAGCATCCGCACTTTGAGCGTTTGAATGTGGATAGTAAAACAGATGATTTAAGTCGGTTAAGTTTTTTGTTAGCGCAGTATTTGCCAATAGAGGAACGGCAGAAATTTTCATTATTGAATCTTGATGATCCATTAGAGCGATTGCAGCAATTAATAAAATGGTTAGATGAAATGGCTTTATAGATTTAATGTTGTATTGGGTGAACATGATCTATAATTTTCATTGTGCATGTGTTTGTTAATAGTGATTGCTTGTGAACAGGACGTTTTTTACATGATAAAGCCCTTAGTCATTGATGTTGAAGCCTCAGGCTTTGGTGTGGGTAGCTATCCTATTGAAGTGGGTGTTGCGCTAGCAAGTGGTGAAACCCGCTGTATGATTATTCGTAGAGAGCCTGAATGGGAACACTGGGACGCTAAGGCTGAAGCTTTACACGGCATCAGTCGAGAAGTTTTAGAGCAGCATGGCTGTACTCCGCTAGAAGTCGCATCAAAGCTTAATGAATGGTTATCGGGAGCGGTTGTTTACAGTGATGCTTGGGGTAATGATCGTAGTTGGCTTGCGTTACTGTTTGATGTTGCAGGTCTTCCACAACACTTTAAATTAGAGTCTCTGCGAGCATTGCTAAGCGACGAGCAGTTGCAGCAATGGCATCAAACTAAAGGCTGTATTGAGAGTAAGTCAGGTAAGCAGCGCCATCGGGCAAGTAACGATGCACTTGTGTTGCAACAAACGTATTGCCTAACCGTAGATAAACAACTGGAATTGGCCCGGCGATCGTAAACTTGTGAGATTGTAAGTCACAAGCTAACAGTAATGCGAAGCTTGTGCTGAATTTATTGTCGTATAGAAGTGGGTGTGTGGACAGTGCAACGGCTGTGTTTGCAAATTTTGCCGCATGCCATGATGGTTAATGATACGCGGCAAAGAATGTTTGATTTAATTTATCGTGTATTTAGTGTCTTCATCTCTCAATAAAAATAAAGTAAAGCAAGCCGCTAACATCGGCCAAGCAGCAAAAAATAATAAATTGGTACCTTCGAAGGGATTCAAGTACTGCTCAAAAGTCGATAGCGTTGAAACGGTGTGGAAGAGTAAGACAGCGCCGTAGCTTAATTTCTTTTTATAACCGGCTAAAAAACTCAGCAATATAATCATCTCGCCAATACCTATGGCATAAAAAATAAACGTTTCAAGTCCCGATATAAAATAGAACTTCGCATACACTTTTGATGCATGTACGGGGTTTAATAACTTATCAATAGTCCACATAAACATGACTAGAAATACGGATAAGCGTGTATAAAATAAAGCTGCTTGAATCTTTTGATCACGTGTCATGATTTTTACCTTTATTATTGTGGGTGGTTTTGTGTCGACTTATATCGTGGGACGATATCGTTGGTCGTAGTAATAAATAGGCTTAAATATTGTAGGCAGTCTTTGTCATTACTTTTGACATGGCTGTCATGGCTTTTTTTGCGGTAGCTGAAAAAACGTGGCCGCCAGCATTTAGCGCTTGGGTGCCATGAGCTTTTTCATCAACCAACATGGTCTCTAAGATCGCCCGGCTTTCGGTATCGTTAGCAGGAATTTGCTGTAAGTGATCTTCTAGGTGTTGGCAAACTTGATCTTCTGTGGCGGCAACAAAACCTAGGCTCCATTTATCACCGGCAATACCTGCCAATGCGCCTATGGTAAACGAGCTTGCGTAGAAAACTGGGTTCAAAAAGCTGGTGCGGCTATTCAGCTGGTTGAGGCGTTGTTCGCACCAAACCAAGTGGTCTACTTCTTCCTGAGCGGCCTGTTCCATTTCTTGTTGCACATGGTCTTGTTTGGCGGTGAGTGCTTGCCCTTGATAAAGCGCTTGCGCGCACACTTCGCCGGTATGATTAATTCGCATTAATCCCGCGATATGTTTTTGCTGTTCGGCGGTTAATGGCTGATCGCTGGGGGGGGCTGTTTTTGCAGGGTTTGGGCGATGTGCTGTCGCAGCGGTAGGTACTAAGGTACGTAAAGCTTGGTCGCCGTTAGCAATGAGTTTATCGATAAAAGATAGCTGGCGTGTCATCGCTAATTCCTCATATGTAGTTAGCAAAGTATTTTTATTTGGATGGATAAAAATACTTTGCTTGAGTTTTTTAAAATAACGTAAGCGAGCACTGAGTCAATCTAGCTTTGCTCGCGTTCAATGGCACGATAGGCGATATCGTTACGGTAGTAAACGTTATTCCAGTCAATTGCTTTCACTTGCTGGTAAGCCTTTTGCTGTGCTTCGGTAACAGAATTACCTAGTGCTGTTGCACATAATACACGGCCACCGTTGGTGACAACATCACCGTTATTGATTTTTGTGCCAGCATGGAAGACTTTAGCGTCATCAGTATTGGCATTATCTAAACCGCTAATGATATCGCCTTTGTCATAGCTGCCAGGGTAACCGCCTGCTGCTAATACGATACCTACTGCGCAGCGTGGATCCCAATCTGCATTAATAGTATCGAGTTTTTGATCGAGGGCGGCATTACACATAGCGACTAGGTCGCCTTGTAAACGCATCATGATAGGTTGTGTTTCAGGGTCACCAAAACGACAGTTATATTCGATGACTTTAGGTGCGCCATCGGCGTTAATCATCAGTCCCGCATATAAAAAACCGGTGTAATCATTACCTTCGGCAGCCATGCCGATAACCGTTGGTTTT
>CALBVI010000430.1 GCA_937969395.1 uncultured Spongiibacteraceae bacterium
CAAACCAAAAATTTGGCCCACAACAATCAAATTAGCAAACACTTCACTGAGCAAGCGCAAGATAACGACAACGTTATACATCCCCGTGCCTATTGCACCAAAACGCGCATTTAAAAAACCTTGCACATTGTTATAGCCATGCCGGAAACGAAGGTGGTGAATGATTTTTCCACCGGTAATAAAACTTAGATAATAGGCGGCATAAGCCAGAGCACCGGCAATGCCGTAATAAAACCCAAGAAGCGCTGCGGTCAATAACGACCGGGCAAAAATCCATGTAGTGACTTGCGATAATATTAACGTCAACAATGATGGCGCGGAACCTTCTTCAGAAAAGCCCTTATAAAATCCATCTAACGTATGGCTTCTTGGAGAAATCACCACACTCGCCAGTAAAACAAGTCCGGTCACTCCAATGATGACAATAATATAGGGGCTCATATTTTCTCTAGCATTTTATTATCTTATTCTGATGAACTAGCTAATTGAATCAAAACCGCGCTGATAATTTCTGGGTTGTTAAATGGAATAAAGTGACCCTGTTGGGGAAACTCATGGAGTTTCACTTTCGCATTTTTTAAACTATTCGCGAAGAAAGTAGCATTCTCTTTATTGACCAGCCCATCTACACCACCCTGAATAATCTCAACAGGTCCTGTAATTGATGATAAATGCGGCGCCATTAATGCCAACTGTTTTGCTAATGGCATCATCTCTTCATTACTACGGCGTAAACTTGAACCAATCAACCAGCTAATCAAACGATTGTCAGCTAATTTATTGTACCAACGAGGATTGCTAAGCGATGCATTAAAAGGCCCTGCGACCGTAACAATAGCTGCAACAAGTTCTGGGTAATCTATGGCTAACTGCGCGATCACCGGACCACCCCACGAGTGCCCCAATAATATAACCGGCTGTTGCTCCCGCTCAACAATAGGTTTCAACCAAGAGGCTATAATATTGGCCTGATCCTCAAAAGCTGGCAAAACCTTAATTTGATCAGATGTAGACTTACCCCAACCCGGTCGATCAATCGCTAACAATTTAAAATCCGATTTTATTTCAGGCAGCATCATTAGATCACTCCAAGCCCCCCAACCGCCGGGAGTACCATGGATGGCAACAATAATTGGCTGCCCATCGCCCCCCGAACTCACCCAATGCATATTGAATGTGTTGAGTTGGTCGCGACCATCAAACGTAACAAGCTGATTATGATGTGTATAGCTCTTGTTGATATCGCGTTCTGCACCCACAGTATTGTTGCTAAAAAAACACAATAATACTTGGATTAAAACTAGGGGTAATCGAAAAATAATGCCTGCCTTTACGTTTAGTTTTATAGGTTAACGGCACTTAACTTAGGATAAACTATGCACTCATATTAATCGATATTCGTAAAATAAACACCTACCATCAAGACACTAACATTATTACTAGCAAGGCTATTTTTGCATAGTTATCACAAAACTATCACACAGCGATAACAAAAGAAGAAACAACTACAACCATTGAAACTTTTCGATAACTAGCCTATCTGACTATTGAGATAAACATTAATGCTCACGGCAACAGTGGTGAAGGCCTGATATATAAGAATTATTTTCTAGTCAGCGTCACGAACCAACAACCTATTAAGGAGAGTATTTTTTGAAAATACTTATTGTCATTTTGGCTTTATGTTCGGCAACACTTAACGCCCAGGATTTCAGTTCTTTCGACAAACTATTGAAGTCCTATGTTATAGAGACACCGCTAGCAGGAGGCGGTATCCAAACGGCTTTTGATTATACAAAAGCCGCTCAGAACGCAGATACACTGAAGCTAATATTTTCCCAAAAAAAAATTCTAAAAGCATTTAACCCAAATTCTATTAACACTAAAAATGAAGCGATTAGCTTTTGGATTAATGCGTATAATTTTTCCATACTGGCAACAATCATTGAAAAAGGCTTTGATAAAAATGACTTGATTATAAACAGCGTTAAAGATCGTAAAGACGGTTTTGCTACCTTCATTAATCGATATAAAATTTTTCAACGAGAAATTTATAATATCGGTGGAAAAAAGTATAGTTTGGATCAAATGGAGAAAGGTCAATTATTGGGTGACGATTTTAAAAACAAAGGTTGGAAAGATGCTCGTGTACATTTTGCCGTAAATTGCGCATCTGTAGGCTGCCCTCCGCTGTTAAATCACATCTACGAGGCAGATACTATTGACCAGACATTGACCGACAATGTTAAAAAATCGTTAAAAACTGCACGGCACTTTAAATTAGACAGTCATTCAAATAGCAATACCGTGTATCTCACTCAACTTTTTGAATGGTATAAAAAAGATTTTGAAGAGGCCGAGGGGTCAGTAAAGAGCTTTCTCAAAAAATATATTGATGAACCACTAGTACAACGCCAATTAGATGCAGCTGAAATAGAATTTATTGAATACGACTGGAGTCTGAATAAGCCGGACAATTTTAACTAAAATTTTATAACAGCTATTCATATTATTTTAAAAATTGTTTATGCCGATAAACCTGACCCCAACTTTCTCAAGCGACTATTGGGGTCTTGGTTTAAAGCGATGTAAGACTAAAGCTTTCGCCTGACAATACCGACTTCAGCAGCATGCGCTTCATAACCCGCCACCAACTCTGCCAATTTTTTTGGCTGTTGCGCTGCCAAATCATTTAACTCACTGGGATCTTCTTGTTTATTAAAGAGTTGCCAAATGTCAGAATCCACCCGTCGGCTTATTTTCCAGCCACCCTGTATCAAAAAGCTGATACCGGCATGATCAAGCGCAATGGTTTCTTTATCGTCATGAATGACCGCAGTTAAATCAGCCAGCAAAGGTGCAAAAGATGCTCCTCTGATGGGTAACAGCTCTGAGGAATTCTCATAGCTATCCTGCTCTATACCCGCCAACTCCAAAATGGTTGGAAGCACATCCATAACCGTCAGCAATGAGCTACTGATGCGGCCCTGCTCTGAAGATTGTGGCGCCTTAATAAAGGCAGGAACCCGAATACCGCCTTCAAACGGTGATCCTTTATCCTCACGAAATGGCGCCGATTGTGCGTCAGCCCAGCCCTGTCCAACATTCACCCAGCTGTCTCGGTTACCAATATTTTCTAAACTGTTATTGAAGCGCTGTAAACCAGAGCGACGGTTAATAATATCGCCGCCCTCTGGCCCGTTATCGTTATGATAAATAATATAGGTATTGTCGAGTTCGCCGCTCTTCTCAAGATAATCCAATAAGCGACCAAACTCAGTATCTAAATGAGCCACCATCGCCGCATAGAGTTCCATAGTGCGGCGGTTTAATGCCTTGTCATCTTCGGATAGCTCGCTCCAAGGCTCGGCTATTTCGGGGCAAATACTCAGATCTGCACCCGCAGGTAACACACCCGCTTTATTGGCATCTTGCTGCCGTTGATAACAGAGTGCTTCATAGCCGGCGTCAAACGCTCCAGCAAACCTATCCTTCCATTCAGGTAGTACTTGCAACGGCCAGTGTGGTGCGGTTGGTGCAAAGTATGCGAAAAATGGTTGCTCGCTATCTTTGTTTGAACTGAGATAACTGATCATTTTGTCGACATAGGCTGTTGTGGAATAAAAATCTTCCGGTAGCTTATCAAGAAGACGACCGTCTTCTGTGTAGGGTACATCGCGAGCTGGACCAACGTCAGGTTTCTCCGCTCCTGGCTCTAAAGCAAAATGATCCCAGCCACCAGGAAGTAACGCAAAGCTGCGCTCAAAACCTCTATCCGAAGGTAAAACACTGTAAGCAGAACCGCCTAAATGCCACTTACCTGCCATATAAGTGTGGTAACCACCTGCTTGCATACGTTGAGGCAAGGACGCTACTCGTTCAGATAACAAGCCCTCATAGCCCGGTAATCCACGGAACTCCGGAAATATTTGTTGGCTAC
>CALBVI010000431.1 GCA_937969395.1 uncultured Spongiibacteraceae bacterium
AGTCAGATCACGTACTACTTGCACCAAATGGTAAAGAAATGTGGGTCACGAGTAACGGTGAAGGCCGCATATTAGTCTTTGATGTTGAAACTCGGGAACAAACACACTCTATTGATATGCCCGGCTATGGCGACCCCCATGGTTTAGTGTTCGTCAAATATGACGATGAAGGCAATGGCCTGGTTGTTCGCGACCAAGGTGGATTTCACAATGGCATCCACCCCGCGAGAGGCAAACCACTACTGGATTCAAAATAATGGTAGTTCATTCAAAGAACGCTATGCATTCTTTTATCTCAACAAAAACACTTCTTAGCCTTATTGTTTTTCTACAGGCTTCGAGTGGTTTTGCTGAGACGATTGAAAAGAAAAGCGACGTACCAATGGATCACTCCACCCATATGGCCATGGATCATTCCGCCCATATTGCAGTGGCTAACGCTACGGTACCGACAAGCTTACAAAATACAATTGTACCAACATTTGAATTAACCGGAGCAGAAGGCAATGCAGTTAACTTAACTGACTATCGAGGTAATTACACACTGCTTACCTTTGGCTTCACTCACTGTGATTTTGTGTGCCCGACTATTGCGGCGACGATGGCTAACGTTCTTAAACGCGTGGACAATCAAACAAAAGGTATCTTCATCAGTGTTGATACCGAACGCGATACGCCATCGATTACAGATCATTATGCCAAAGCGTTTCATCCAGACATGTCAGGGTTAAGTGGTAGTTATCAGCAGGTTACTGAGGCGGCGAATAACTTTAAATTAACCTTCGTAGTGACCAAGACACAAAAAAATTATAGCGTTCAACACGGCGCATCCATCTACTTAATTGATCCTAAAGGAAAACTGGTAGATATTTTCACCCTCAACACGAGTACAGAAGAAATTGCTGCTGTGATCGATGGAGAAAACAGCTAATGGCAAACCATATAGAGGAAGTAAGTTTTCGAGCGAAAGATCAGCTGAACTATGGAAAAATAATTCTAATTATTTTTATTGGCATTCTTATCTCTTCTTCTTGGTTGGGCTTCCCCTATCTTGTCCAAGGTAAAAAGATTCTGCGTGACGTTGGTGATAATGCACGCGTTATAAAAGGAGAGACTGTTTCTCAGTACTATAGCCGACAACTTTTCCAGCATGCTAATTTAGAAATTTCAGCAACCTTCGCCACAGCAGACTTTTTTCAATATGTTGATAATACCGATGCAGTCGGTAGATTACGCCCTGACAAATACTTTATTTTCTTTCTAACTGAATCGATCCACTCTGGTAGCTTAGGTTCGACATTGCCAAATGTTGAACTCGTTGTTGATGGCCAGCATTATGCGCCGGTTAAATCTGAAGGCCCTGCTGAGGCAGAACACCACAGAGTTTCTGTATTCAGTTTTTCGAAGCGAGATGCAGCGGGCACAGAGATTGATCTGAACAATGTAGCTTCGATTAAATTAGCCGTATCAGACCAGTGGCTAGACATTCCAGAGACCTTTACCTTTGAAGGCATATGGCAAGCTCCATTTGGCCTCCCTGAAGAACTTGAAGCAACAGCAGGAATAACACCAGTTGCCGTGCTCGCTTTAGCCGCAGGCTTACTTTCCTCCGTACTAACACCCTGTCTGCTCCAGCTGGTAGTAATTTTCGGTTCAATTATCGGCGGTTTTGCAACGGTTCCTAGCCAACAAGAAAATAGTGTACGCGAAGTCACTCCTGTGATTCGTCGAAAAATCATGCAAATCGCCATCGCCTTTGTTATCGGATTTATCTCACTCTATATGGTAGCCGGTGCAATTATTGGTGCCATTGGTCATCAAGCACAACTCATGTTTGCAGAATATAGTCGATCCATCGCCTTTGCTTCAGGCATCTTAGTTATTCTGTTAGGCATATGGGTTGGTTTACGCGGCACCTCACATTTTGCCTGTAAAATACCTAACCAAAAATTTCTGCATAGCTTATCCATTAGAGACAATATAGGTTCCATCGCCCTTTCAATGGGTTACGCACTCGGCTGTACTGCCTGTTTTGGCGGAGCGATTGTTGCGACATTAATTGTTTATGTTGGCGCCATTGGCAGTGCAAGCATAGGTGCAGGCATTATGCTCATTTTTTCAATTGGCGTTGCTGTACCCTTTTTACTCGCGGCTTACTTTATTTCTAGAATGGACAGTATTCTTGTTTTTTTCGCGTTGAAAGCAAATATTTTATCTAAAATAAGCATGGTGCTAATCATTCTCTTCGGATCAATTCTTGTTACTGATAACTTTCATACAGTGAGTGATTTAATCTATCCCTACTTGGGCCTTAATTAATTTCAATATGATTATTAAAATACGTAACTTTAGTTTTCTTTTTATTTTTCTCTCAAGTAGTTTATTGGCCTCTAACGTTGATATTAGCAACCCGATCAATTTAATTTTTGTTGCCGATCGAATTGAGAGCACGGTCGATGTCATCGATGTAAAAAAAGAGCAATCTGTCTTCCAAATAGACCTGCCTTATCGAGCGGATCAAATAATAGCCACGGCAAAAGCCCCGCTACTTTTCTTTACTAATATAGAAAATAAAACAGTGTTAGTTTACAACCTACGCACGCAGCATATAGACCGTGAAATAAAACTCGACATTCATCCTCGCCACATAGTGATGGACCCGAGCGGAAAGGTCCTAGGCATTACCGATAATCAATTAGGCGGCATTGCCATTTTGAGCGTGTATAGCCATGAGATCGTTTATCAAAACGCTGATTTTTCACCCACCTCGGATGTGTTGTTTGATGCCAATGAAATCAACTTGTATTTCACTAACAATAAAAACGCCACATTAGGCTTGCTTGATTTAAATACTTTCGACATCGTTGAGATAGAACTAAGCGAGCAAAGCCAAGAAGCCCACCCGATGCAACTAAGCTCACCCAGCCGTAGCTTAGATGGACGCTATATTTATATTGCCGATAGACAGAGCGGCGATGTCTTTAGTATGAATTCATACTCCGGGGTTATTTATAAAACCTTCAATATCGGCAGTTCGCCCGCACGCCCCTATTCCACACCTGAGGGTACATTTTTATACCTTATGGATACAATCACCGGACGATTTATAGCGGTCGAACAGAATCGCTTTACAACCTATGTCGACACCACACTAGGAGAAGGCATTGATATAGTGACTTCTGGTAGATTTGATCGAATCAGTTTATTTTTGAGCACACAAAATGAACATTTTTACCGCTATGACAATATTAAAAAACAAATTGTAAGCACCGGTCAAATGGGAGGAAAACCCATTAATGCGCAGGGTTCAGTGGGTGGGGAAAAAACCTATGTTGCATTAGCCGATAGCCCTGAAATAATTGTTGTCGATATGGCAAATGGAGAAACAACCTCTATAGCAGCCACCAATAATGGCGCTGGCGCATTTGCTGTAGGAGCGACAAATAACGTTTGTCACTGATCATAAAAAAATGATTACAACGTCGTAAAAACATAACTCCAATGTAATTCAGACCAACTTGCTAAATGATTCTTACGCAGAGGCGTAGCAACACCTACAGCAGAAAAAAACAACCATTATCAATCGCCAGACTACAACAGAGGCTGTTAAGCTATTCGACCTAACGTAGACATATCTGTATTGAACTTTTTCGGAGTATTCGGTGTCTCTATTAGTCTCTTTTTAATAAGAGGACAAACTAGCTATTAACGTTCAAAAGATCAGCTCAATAAAATATTTTGACCTTCAGATGGGACTAACATACGCAGGTTTTGAGCAATAAACACAAATAAAGTAAGGAAAATAACAATGAATAAAAAATCTACATTTACTGCCTTAATCGTATTTCTCTGCGCCTCACTTGCTATTCCTGCTATTGCGGATGATATCGTCGTATTTGGAGCCACGGGCAAGTTTGGTAGCAAGATGGTTAAAGAAGCTTTGGATCGAGGTCATCGTGTTTTTGGCGTCTCAAGAAGCCCTGAAAATTTTACTTATACCCAAGAGAATTTTGTTGCGGTAAAAGGAAATCCAACTGATCTAGAGTCAGTAAAGAAAATTGTTGAGGGCGTCGACGGCGTTTTAGTTGCTCTGGGCGATCGGGTAACCCCTGTTCCGGAAGAGACTGTTATGAACGTCACAGCCCAGAACCTATCTGAAGCACTTAAGCATTTAGGCGCAGATGGACCAGTGGTAGTCGCTTTTGGCGGTGGTAATACCTCGGGTAATAGTAAAGAAGAAGTAATGGCGCAAATGGGACCGCGATTGAACGGACCCAATAGTGATCGCCTGCGCATGATCGTTTTATCTCAATGGGCAACATACGAGACTTACCGCGGCTCTGATATTAACTGGGTATTTTTGGCACCGCCACGCAACATCCTCGGTGTAACTACGGGTGAAGATGTACGTAAAGGCAAATACCGAATTTCTTCAGATGGAAGCCTTGATAAAGAACGTGATACCGAAATCTCTAATTCCGATATTTCTGTTGCGGCAGTAGACTTAATTGAAAACCGCAAATTTAGTCAACAACGTGTCACTATCGCTTACTAATATAAAAATGGACGTCTAGCAAAATCAGACCTAAAAAAGGGCCGCGACAAATTATTCTTTTAATTTGTCACGGGCCTTTTTTTATTTCATTTAACCAAATTAAAAATAGCTCAGTTAAAGGTATTTACAGAATCCAGACAACCTATAATTATCAGGCATAAATAAAAATAATTTTTTATTTATGCCCTTACGCTTAACAGCCAATACTCCCCTCCCTTTATCAACAAAAACAGTAGCAATCAATAAAAGTGATCAGCCTAATAAAATGCGCTAGTATGGCAAAAAGGTTTTGGGTCCAAGTAATGTAAATATTCATTTCTTATCGATATAGAGGCTACCTGTATGTCACCACACACACACCAAGCTACCAAACCCCGCTTGCTAACGCAGCTGAACATCTTGTCGATTACAGCACTAATGGCTCTCTTAATAGCCTTAGTGCCGACAAGCCACGCGCAAACCATGCTTATCTCAACCACTAACAGTGATTTTCAAATCACCAATACCTTTAGCGATGTTTCAATCTTCAATATCGAAATAGAAGTTGATGCACCATTGGCCCGTGGCGTCTATTCAAATCCGGATATTATCGAAGTGACTTATCAAGTCATGGGTACGCTAGACGCCGGAACGCCTTCAGGTTTTACCGCTTTCGATTTACAACGGACCATCAGCGGCGAAGAGTTTTATGCCCAAGGAAGCTACTTAAACTTTGAAATTTCTGACACTGCCGTCCTGACCGATGGAATACAAATCGCGGAATTGGCAGGTAATGGCATCGTATTTACCTTTGATGGCAAGGAGATTGATAACGGCCGCTTTCACCCCGCATTATTCGAATTAAATATCGATGGCAGCGGTCAAATTCAAAACTCTAACAATATACCCAGTGAAACCCCCTTCCAACAAATCGACTTTGGCGATGAATATATTACTGATCTGATGTTCGATCCTGGCAACACCACACTAATTACTGCCGTGGACGAAACGCCTATCCCTGAAATTGACG
>CALBVI010000432.1 GCA_937969395.1 uncultured Spongiibacteraceae bacterium
ATTAGCTAAAGGCATATTGCAACAAGTAGTATGCCATCGGTATAGACCTTTGGGCTTTAGCTGTAGGCCACCGATTTTATCTTGCCCTTCAGTAATCTCCATTAAATCAGGATAGGTTTGAAAAAGCTCAGAACCACCATGTTCATCTAATATCTTGTCCGCATTATTCAAATGCGTAGCAAATGCTTGGCAATCGCTACAAAGGCAATGCACATGAAAGAAGGATTTAGGCGCGACCGTAATATTGCCTTTAACAGTTCCGCACGAACACTCTAATTCAACGATATTTGGCATGTTATTTCCTATTGATATGTACTTTCTTGGGTGGAAGCGAAGGGTTAAATCAGCTTAATCATGCTCTTTTAGTTGGTTTTTGTTTCAAATATCTGTCCTGACTATAGAATTTATATAAAATGTCGAAAGATAACGAAGTGCTTTTGGTGGCTATCACTTGTTTTAATCGCCTCTTATGATATTGTTGATATGAAAGAAACAAAAAGCAATAAAAAGAAACAAAAAGAAACTGTCGTCTAAAGTCAAAATTACTGGACATTAATTGAGGGCTTAAAGCGCTCTATTGTTCAAAATATCACAATGCCATAGAGAAATTACTTATGAATAATTTAAAATCTTTATTCCCCCTTAGTTTACTCGCAGCAAGTTTAATCGGTTGTGCCTCTGGGCCGGAAAATAGTAATGGAGCCGCTGCTGCGCCAGCAAGCTCTGCTGCAGCAAATACACCGGCTGTAGTCGCTCAGATAATTGAAACCGACGACATAGGTTTACCAGGCAATGATATTGAGTCTGTTTCTATTGAAATTAAGAAAGAGTACTTAATTGTTTCACAAAATCATAAAGCTGCCAAAGGTGACTGGCATCGCATCCGTATCTATTTAACGCTTGATGATGCTAATACAGTATCAACACCCATAGCTGAAGGTGCTGCAGGCCTAAAAGGTTTAGCTGCTGAGTACGGCTATAGCTTTGAATATACCGGCAGTGGTTGGAATACCATTAAGAAAAATGCCAGCGGTGGTACATGGGTAGCTGCAGGTTCTGCCGCTAGTGCTATTGGTGGTAATACTGAATTGACCACCATACTTATTCCATTAAGTGAAATTGGCAATCCATCAAATGGCAGTACTATGAAAATGATGTTTGTTGGTACTGGCAATGGCTGGGGAACGGATCAAGCACCCAACAATGGTATGTATGAGTACGTCATTGAAGCGCCTTAATAATATTTAAGACATTTGCGAATTAAACAGCTACAGCGGCGCCGGAGTTAATACAAATAAGGCGCTGCTTTGTTGAGACAATCTAAAATGACGCATTAGTCTGAGTATTATAGATATCTAGTTAAGCCAAAGAATGAGCCTTCAGGATCACTTCTTCTGTTTATGATGACTTATAGTCTTGCTCGTTGTTAAGTCATCGAAACCAATTTCCCGCCATTTATGGTGCAAGTGAACACCGTCATCACCTTAGAAGATCAAGAGTTCTACCTCTGTCCTCATCAAGTATTTACACTTACTATAGATAGTACTGTGAGGGCAGCAAGCAGATGTGTTAAATACTGTGCTTGACCCTGTGTATTTTTCGCAGGTGTTAATTTTATACCAGCCAATGAGGACAACATGATCGATACGGAATTCACTAATCACTCTCTTTCTATTGAAAACTTTCCCACTATTGTAAATTTAGATAAACAGCCGCTATCGGATAAATATGCGCCGGTTAATCGCGTGGTAGGTGTGGTCCTAACATTATCAATAAGTTCTTTTTTCGGTGCTCTCTATTTTCAGTCAGCAGTTACTATTCCCAGTGAGTTTAAAAACCTACTGCCTTTTATTATTTGGGGAGTGCTAGGTGTAGGCTTTTTGGTTACAGCTTATAAAAGCGTGGCGGATAAGCATAAATTTTATGCGCTGCGGTCTCTAGATTTACATTATTTTAGTGGATTGTTCTTTTGTAAAACCGTGAGCCAACCTATTACTCGCATTCAACATATTGAACTTAAACGCGGACCAATTGAACGTAAAGTTGGTTTAGCTACTTTGCAAGTATTTAGCGCGGGAGGGGCAATGTATACCTTTGCAATACCGGGTTTGCCCGTTAAAAAAGCGCAGTACATAAGACAGTTTATTGTAGAGCATAGAGACATAGCTAAGCATGGATAATGAGCTAGGAAATATCAATGAAAGGGATCAAGTCATGGATGGCACTGATAACAACTCTATACATGAGTGGCAGCGGCTTTCTCCCGCAGCCATAATCTACTTTGTTGCGGGTAGTCTTAAACTTATATTCAGTAATGTTGTTTATCTCATACCAGTGGTACTTTTTAGTTACGATAACATACTACAGCACCCTTATATTTGGTTGCCGAGTTTACTGGGATTAATAGCAGTATTAGTTTTATTCGCATTTTTGAGTTTTAAGATGTATCGATATCGGCTCACTGACAGTCATGTAGAAATTTGTTCTGGGATATTTAATAAAGCACACCTTAACTTACCTTTTGAGCGGGTACAAAATGTCAAAGTTGAACAGCCGCTGTATTATCGCATAACCGGCCACGCTTGCTTGTTACTAGATACTGCCGGATCATTCAAAAACGAAGCAAAAATTATTGCTTTAAA
>CALBVI010000433.1 GCA_937969395.1 uncultured Spongiibacteraceae bacterium
ACCGGAAGGCGATTATTTTTTTCCTGAAGACCAAATTACTGATCGCAGCTCACGTTTTATGGCGGCGGAAATGGTACGTGAAAAAATCATGCGGCAATTAGGGGCAGAGGTGCCTTATTCCATGACTGTTGAAATAGAAGACTTTAAAGATAGTGGTAAGTCGCTCCATATCCACGCCTTAATCCTCGTTGAGCGTGAAGGACAAAAGCGTATTGTTATCGGCGATAAAGGCAGTCGCTTGCGATTAATCGGGCAGGAAGCACGGCTCGATATGGAAGATATGTTTGAGCGCAAAGTAATGCTTAAACTGTGGGTTAAAGTTAAGTCGGGCTGGTCAGATGATGATCGGGCACTGCGTAGCCTTGGCTACACCGATTAATATCATGAGCTCGTAGAGCTGTTATCAATAAAAATTAAAGATGATCGGCTGATAACTATGCAACGTGTCGATTTACAAACGGCCTACATATTACATACTCGCCCTTATCGAGACAGTAGCTTGTTAGTTGAGTTTATTACTCCGGATTATGGTCGTGTTAGCGGTGTGGTCAGAGGTGTTCGATCTACCGGTAAGGCAGCTAAGCAACGACGTAGTATGATGCAGCCATTGGTGCCATTGATGGTTTCTTGGTTTGGTAATGGCGACTTAAAAACGATAACGACATTTGAGACTCGTGCAGCAGCTTTAGCCTTAAAAGGTAAGCACTTATTTAGTGCTATTTATGTCAACGAATTGATGACTCGTTTACTGCCTCAATATGATGAGCAGTCAGGTATTTATCAGCTGTATTGTTGGGTGTTAGAGGCACTGATGACTGAGCAGCAAATCGATATTACACTGCGCAAATTTGAACTGCGCTTATTGTCATTATTGGGCTACGGTGTTGATCTGGTTAATGAGATGAATACAGGTGAACCGATTATTGCTGGCTCACGTTATTTATTAGAACCAGAACAAGGGTTTAGTCTAGTGGCTGTATCTACAGTAACGACTACTCACGATCATCGAATATTCAGCGGTGAGGATTTATTAGCGATAGCTCAAGAGGCATTTGATCCTCATATAAGGCGTGCAGCAAAACGTTTGTGTAGATTAGTCTTACAGCCGCATTTGGGCGGTAAGCCGCTTAAAAGCCGCGAGTTATTTGTCTGATGAGTGCAGGAAGAGTTAATGATTAAAGGTATCGGAACTGATTTAGTCGAGATTGCTCGAATTAAGCAATCGTTAGACAAGTTTGCTGATAAATTTGCCCATCGAATACTGACACCCTCTGAGCTTGTTGCTTACCAGAAAAGTGGTATCCCTGAGCATTTTGTCGCTAAGCGTTTTGCGGCCAAGGAAGCTGCAGGCAAGGCGCTGGGAACAGGTATCGGCCAAGGTGTTAGTTGGCACGATTTTACGGTAGAGCATGATGAATTGGGTGCGCCATTGTTATTGATGAGTGGCAAGGCTGCTCAAATTGCAGCTGAAAAGGGGATTGTTGCGATGAATATCAGTATTAGTGATGAACAACATTATGCTTTGGCTTTTGTTGTACTTTCATAGTCATACTTTTTATCGTCTGAGTTCTTAGTCCTACATTTACCTATGCCGTGATAGTTTGGAGTGTTCACAGTAGGATTGAGGATGTCTGGCTGGTCAATTGCTGACCACAAACTTGTGATTTGCGCTCTTTTGGGTCACGGCCATTAAAGTTATAGTTAAGCTAATTGAAGTAAAAACGCCCTTTTAATCGTTTAAATTATTTGGATTAATTAATTTCATGTCGTTTCCTACCATTGAAGATTTTGTCGGTTCTACCCCCTTAGTTCGTTTACAGCGTATGGCTGGCCAAACGAGCAATACCATCTTATTGAAGTTAGAAGGCAATAACCCTGCTGGTTCAGTTAAAGACCGTCCTGCTTTAAGCATGATCAAACGGGCTGAAGCTCGTGGCGATATTAAGCCAGGGGGGACATTAATTGAGGCAACGAGTGGTAATACCGGCATTGCATTGGCCATGGCAGCTGCGATTAAGGGCTATAAAATGATTCTAATTATGCCTGACCATATGAGCGCTGAACGTAAATTGGCAATGTCTGCTTACGGTGCAGAGCTTATTGAGGTGTCCAAAGCCGAGGGTATGGAGGGCGCGCGTGACTTGGCGTTAAAAATGCAGGAAGAGGGCAAAGGCGTAGTGCTTGATCAGTTTGGCAATGAAGATAATCCTATTGCTCACTATGAGGGAACTGGCCCAGAGATTTGGCGTCAAAGCGAACAGAAAATTACACATTTTGTCAGTTCGATGGGCACAACGGGCACGATTATGGGCGTGTCTCGTTATCTGAAAGAGCAAAATCCTGCGATAGAGATTATCGGCTTACAGCCTGAAGATGGCGCAAGTATTCCTGGTATCAGACGTTGGCCTAAGGCGTATTTACCCAGTATTTTTGATCAAACTCGTGTTGATAAAGTTATTGATATTAATCAACAGTTGGCTGAGCAGACAATGAAAAGGTTGGCAACGGAGGAGGGTATTTTTTGTGGCGTTTCTTCGGGTGGTGCTGTTGCGGGAGCATTAAAAGTCTCAGAACAGCTTGAAAATGCAGTTATCGTCGCCATTGTATGTGATCGCGGTGATCGATATTTATCAACGGGTGTTTTTGCAAGCACGTCTGATTAGACTGCCTTTGGTTAAATAACGTTAGCTTAGATAATACTTAGCTGCTGATAGGGTGGAATTTGAAATATGGCTAGTCAGCAGATTTATCCGGCGGAAAATAAGGGACGTTTTTTGTCGTTAGTTAATATATTTGTTAATAGGGATAACAATAAGAATGGTTAAAGTTCGAGAAGAGCACCCAGAAAGAGACGACGGTTCTGTCGATATCGATCGCTGGCTGGATCGTTTGCCGGTTGGTTTGGGTGCTAATAAAGAACGTTTAAAGCTGGCCTGTGAAATCAGCTTACAGGCAGAGAACAAAGCTCATCTGATGTCTAAGAATGCTTGGGCAGAACGCGCAAGTTCTTTTCGTACCGGCCTTGAAATGGCTGAAATCCTCACCGAATTACACCTTGATAAAGAAACTCTAGTCGCAGCGATTCTGTACCGCAGCGTTCGGGAGGAAAAACTAACGCTTGAAAAAGTTGAAGCATTATTCGGCAAAGATATTGCAAAAATGATTGATGGCGTTTTGCGTATGGCGGCTTTGAGTCGAGTTATTACCAGTGATAATCCGGTATTGGGCCAAGCTGAAGCCCAGAAAGACAATATTAGAAAAATGTTAGTGGCTTTAGTTGATGATGTACGTGTTGCATTGATTAAACTAGCAGAGCGCACCTGCGCTATTCGTGAAGTTAAAGATAACCCCTCAAAGCGCTTACCTGTTGCCCGTGAAGTGCATGATATTTATGCGCCGCTGGCCCATCGATTAGGTATTGGCCATATTAAATGGGAGTTAGAAGATCTTTCTTTCCGCTATATGCAGCCCACAGCGTATAAAAAAATTGCCAAATTACTCGATGGTAAGCGAGTTGATCGTGAACAGTTTATTACCTTTGTTATTGAGACATTAAAAACATCCTTAGAAAAATACGGCATCAAAGGTGATATCAGCGGAAGAGCAAAACATATTTACAGTATTTGGCGCAAAATGCAGCGCAAAGGCATTGGCTTTTCACAGGTTTATGATATTCGAGCGATTCGTATTTTAGTACCTGAAATACGTGATTGTTATGCTGTTTTAGGATTAGTTCACGGTCAGTGGCGCAACATCCCCAATGAATTTGATGACTATATTGCCAATGCCAAAGATAACGGTTATCGCTCGTTACATACGGCGGTTATTGGTCCCGAAGGAAAGCCGTTAGAAATTCAAATTAGAACCTTTGAAATGCATGAGGAAGCTGAATATGGCGTTTGTGCGCATTGGTTATATAAAGGGAGTGATAATCAAGGCGGCAATAGTTATGAAGATAAAATTGCTTGGTTGCGGCAGGTTTTAGATTGGCAAGAAGAAATGGGTGGCGAACAAATTGATGTCGCTGAACATTTATCGAGTGTGCAAGATCGTATTTACGTTTTTACGCCTGAGGGGCACGTTATAAATTTAGCACAGTCTTCCACCCCGTTGGATTTTGCTTACCATGTTCATACTGAAATAGGTCACCGGTGTCGCGGTGCTAAAGTTAATGGTCGTATTGTTCCTTTAACGTATAAGTTGAAAACTGGCGAGCAGGTTGAAATTCTTACTAGTAAAGAAGACGCGCCAAGACGTGATTGGTTGCAGCCTAATTTGGCCTACCTACAATCAGGGCGCGCACGTGCGAAGGTACAGCAATGGTTTAAATTACAAGCGAGAGACGATAATGTCTCCGCAGGTAGGGCGTTAATTGAGAAAATAGTTAAGCGTTTAGCGCTCAATAGTCTCGATTATAAAGCGCTATCAAAATATTTTGGTTATCAGGCTCTGGAAGATATGTACGCGGCGGTGGGCGGAGGTGAAATTAGCTCAACTCAGGTTCTCAGCGCGGTGCAGCATTTGTTTGATGAAGTTCCAGAGCCTGTCTTAGAAATAAAATCAGAGAAGTCGGCGAAGTCTGAAAAAGATACGATTAGTGTGCGCGGTGTCGGCAATTTGTTAACAAATTTTGCCGGCTGTTGTAAGCCTTTACCGGGGGATCTAATTAATGGCTATGTTACCTTAGGTCGCGGTGTCAGTATTCATCGTCAGGACTGTAGTAAAATCTTACAACTTGAATACAATCAGCCAGAGCGAATAATTGAAGTTGATTGGGGGCAGGCGCCACAACAAACCTATCCTGTAGATATCAGTATTGAAGCTTTTGATCGCAGCGGTTTATTAAAAGATATAACGTTATTATTAGTTAATGACCGTATCAATGTTATTGCCGTAAATACGCAATCTAATAAAGAAAATAATATGGCGATTATGAAACTTACGGTTGAGATTACTGGCTTGCAAGCTTTGGGTAATTTGCTAGCTAAAATAAATGGCCTGCCTAATGTGTTAAGTGCTGTGCGGGTACGAGAGAGCGATTAATGGCAGTAAATTATAAGCTTGAGGATTTGCTGCATTTAATGAGTCGTCTTCGTGATCCTAATGATGGCTGCCCCTGGGATCGCGAGCAAAGTTTAAGCTCTATTGTTCCTCATACTATCGAAGAAAGTTATGAACTCGCTGATGCAATTGAGCAAGGTGACTTTAAGCAAATAAAGGAAGAGTTAGGCGATGTTTTATTTCAAGTGGTGTTTTATGCCCAGCTAGCGGCTGAACAAAAGCAATTTGAGTTTGTTGATATTGTTACCGGTTTGGTTGAAAAATTATTGCGTCGTCACCCTCATGTCTTTCCCGATGGTAGTTTACAGAGCCGAGTAGGTGAGCAAACTACTGAGATGGATGCGATTAAACAAAACTGGGAGTCCATTAAATCAACTGAACGGCGTGCTAAGCAACAAGCGGGCGTGCTTGATGATGTCCCTGTTTCTATTCCTGCCTTAAGTCGTGCGCTAAAACTACAGAAACGGGCGTCTCAAGTAGGTTTTGATTGGGACAATATTGAGCCTGTATTAGCTCATCTGCAGTCTGAAATTGCAGAGCTCGTCGAAGCAAGAGATAAGCTTGGCGAAGATGAAATTGAAGCTGAGCTAGGGGATATTCTGTTCTGTGTAGTCAATCTCTCTCGTCATCTTAAGAAAGACCCAGAAACGGCCCTACGGCGTACTAACAGCAAGTTTGAAGCGAGATTTCGCTATATTGAAGCAAAGCTTGCTGATCAAGGCTCTAGTCCTGAGGAGGCAGAGCTGGCTCTTATGGACAGCCTTTGGGATGAGGCTAAGTCTAAAGGCCTATAAAGCGCTTTTAGTCGCTCCTTCTCCTTAAGTGACTTCTTTTTACCTAATAGTGCTAGTTGCCTGTACCATTCTCATGGATGTTTGACCGATTACCAGCACTTGAGCTTCTGGGTTGACCTGTGTATTGTGTTGCGCTTTTCGTTAATAAAGCTTTATCGCCTTAACTGATTATCCCTTCCTCTATCTGCGAGGTAGAGGCATATGAATTGAGG
>CALBVI010000434.1 GCA_937969395.1 uncultured Spongiibacteraceae bacterium
GGCGGCCACTCACCTTAGCCCCAACATCGATATCGACTGGACTGCCATCAGCGCCTAAACCGATACGACGAGAAAAATAAGGCCTAGCGTTTTCACGATCCGGCCGACCAACAGTAATACTATTATCCTGACCACCGATGCTGCCAAATTCAAAAATGTCAGATTCACGTAGAAAAAAAGCTCTTTTCTCAGGAAAGAACAAATTAAATCGACTCAAATCTACTTGGCGGGAATCAACTTCTGTTGCAGAAAAATCAGTATTTAATGTTAAAGCGCCGTTAATCGATGGCGTGATTTTATAAAAGGCATCTAATGACGGCTCGGCAGTTTGCTCATCATCACGAGGACTGTATTCTCTGTGGCGATTAATACTGATCGACGGCACAACATCAAGTCCAATACCTTGCGACAAATCTGACAGCCCGGTTAGCGTACCCGCTACTGCAGGGTCAACGTTACGATTTCGGCTAGACCAAGCGATTGTTTCTTGCTTACGGGAAATTTTTCGTACTAAATTAATTCCCCAATCACCCTCATCATTAAAAGATAGAGTCTTAAATGGAATTTCCATTTCACCTACCCAGCCATCATTAACGATTTTAGCCGCGACTTGAAAAATGCCATCCCAATTTCGATCTACATTGCCATCAACATAAATACCACTTCCACGAACACCATTGGCGTTCATTTCAAACTCATAGCCACTGCGTTTATCGTTATAAGGATCAACGATCACTTTAAATCGATCTTCCGCACGTAAAGTTGCTCCTTGACGCATGGCTTGAGCACTAATTTTCTCAGGTTCGCTGTCGAATAACCTAGCACCAATAAACAATGCATCCTTGGTATAAAGCAGAAGAAATTGTGTACGCTCTGAAGGCTCTGCATATTCGACAGGCTCTACCTGATAAAAATCATCTATAACAATAGCATTCGCCCAGACAGCCTCATCTAACACCCCATCAATGACAGGTGTTTCTTGTGTACGAGTGACAGTAGTCGTTTTATCAACAGCTACCGCATTAATGCTTAAGGTTAAAACAACAAGAGCTAACAAAAATTTTAAGGAGTTCATAGCACCGATTCGGAATCTGATGGAAGAAATCCGATCGATTTTACGGGAAAGCTATTTTAGAAACAAAGCATAGTGTTATCTTTTTCAAGACAACACTAAATAAAAAATCCATTTTCAGATTACTGATTTGCCACCGCTGGATTATAGGTCAAATGACAAGCCTCACAGGGAGGATATAGATCATCACCTGCTTGCTGCAAAGCATCAACGTCGCGTTTTGCAATAGCTGCTAGCGCATCATTCGCAGCGTTAATCATGAGCTGATTGAACGCTTGATAACCCGGTTCTTTAACGGACATCATGTCGCCCTCACCTGAACCACCTTGGCCCGTTAAAATAGCAGCTGTTATCGTTGTCAGAGCGGCTTGCTCAAGTCTTTCCCAATCCTCATCCGTTTTAGGATCGTAAATTTCCCACAATGTATTTGTTGCTGGGGTAATGACAGATTCCATTATTTGCTTAATCGATAATGGGTTTTGCTCCGCATTATTCTCCGCAAATAAGAAACTACATTGCGTCGCTAACCCAGCTACAAACAATACTTTTATTAAGCGCTTCATGATCCCTGACCTTGTAAATAACCGTTAATCTCTAAGCCAGACTATGCCACTCAACTACCCAGAACATTAATGTAAATCAATATATTGCCCGTTATATTTTCTAACAAACAACGTTTAACGACTTAATTGTTCGTATAAAGCGGGAGATTAAACTTAACCTGTCATAAAACTTACGTTAGGATTAGCTGCATCTAATAACTTCAATAAATTGTCAATCATATGAATAATGCCACCAAAAAACTGATTTGGGACTTACCGGTCCGGCTTTTCCATCTGGCGGTCATTCTGCTAATTCCGGCGGCGTGGTACACCGTGGAAATTTCTAACAACATGGATCATCATTTTTTAATCGGTTACACCTTGACGAGCCTTGTTGCATTCCGTCTTATCTGGGGGTTTATCGGCTCACGTTATGCGCGTTTTTCTAACTTCATCTATCACCCTAAAGAAATTATTCGTTATGCAAAAAGTCTTTTCTCAAACAAGCCGCATGATCAAGGCTATACAGGGCATAATCCATTAGGGGGGATTTCGGTAGTATCACTACTTTTATTACTAACAGTCCAAATAGTAACTGGACTATGTGCTAATGATGAATATTATTATTTTGGGCCTTTCAGCGGTTACATCGACTTTGAACTTACCGGCACCCTAACAGAAATCCACAAGCTCTCTTTCGATATACTTTTCGGGTTCATTATTTTGCACATTGTAGCTGTGCTATTTTATTGGCTGGTTAAAAAGCAGAATTTGATTATTTCGATGATTACTGGAAAGAAAAACGATGAGGACGGCTCGCTGATTGCGATTAAAAATTCAAGACTAATATTCGCTATTATACTAATAACAGTATGCGCACTGGCAGTTTACGGAATATCAACATTAGAAGAAGGTTAAAGCCCTTCTTCTAATGTTTTACAAGGTATTTAGAAAGAGTATCAAAAATTAATCTCTTGCTTTGTACTCTCTATGACAACCACCACAGCTAGTACGACCAAAAGTTCTTGGGTCAAAATCAGCCATGTCATAACCATCAGCTGCCAGTGCTAACGCACCTTTTTCTAAATCAGCGGCAAGACCTTCAAATTTTTCCCAATTCTCCCATATTTCTTTTTTAGCAAGACTGCCTTCAATCATGCTGTTAGGAATAAAACCTTCAGTAATCATTGACGCTAAGCTTGCCATATCAGTAGCATGACCTTTAAACGCTGCAGCATCACCACTTGCTTTAGCTGCGCCCAATTGACCTGACTTCCACTCTAAAGCATGGAATACGCTATCACGATATTTGTAAGCCATTTCTTCAGGGGACTTCTGCTCACCACCTTGTGAAATTGCCATAGAAGATAAGAAGGTAGCACCGATTACAACTGCTGCTATAGTAATTTTTTTCATCATCGTTTAACTCCCAATATTTATGCTTATAATTTTGTGCAGTGATAATATGAAATTTCAGTGAAGATTAACTAACGTCTTTACATAACTTTACAACAAAACGTCTCAATAATTGCCTCTAAGCGTGTTATCAAAATAATACAAAACTGCCAGGGCCAATAACTGCCAATAATAACAAACCACCAAAAGCCGCTAAATTGACTAAAGCAATTCGGCTATGTATTACAAAGTCTTCGCCTGACATCTTCCAAAAACAGTGGACTTGAGCCGTAGCGCCAAATAAAAATACCGCTAACAACAAAGCCGCTTCAGATACAAACACTCCGCTTATAATGGCAATCGAACCTAATAAATGGAGAACAATAGTCACTGGCAGTACTATGCCTGCCATTGCCACTTTTTCTCGCTGAAACTCTGCAACTGCTGCAGAATAATTCATTGCTTTATCAATACCACTCACAAGAAAAACCATCGCAGCGGCCAATCGAGCCACTAATAATATAATTGACAATAAAGGCTCTTGATTAATCATTTCAGCAATATTCATTGACCATAGATCCATAGTTTGAAGGCTTAAAAATTTTCTACTCACTCAGAGACTGGCGGCATTGTAACAAAAAACAAATCTATCCACAGTTATTATTCTTTTTGCTCACCGCAGCCCTGAAATATCGTTATCCCCTCACTAGCTGTAATGCTGGATGAGCTGCTAGGCAAACTATATAAACGCAATAGACAGTGCAGGAAATATAATAATAGCAATCAACACTAACAACATAATGACGGCGAAAGGAAAGGCCCCGGCAAATACATCAAAAAGGCTAATCCGCTCATCATCCAACGTCGATTTAATGACATAGCAGGAAATACCCAGCGGCGGTGTTAGTAAACCAATTTCAGCCGCAACAATAGTGATAATGCCAAACCAAACTAAGTTAACATCAAAAGGAGCAATCACGGGTAAAAATAACGGCACCATAATCAAAATAATTGACGTTGTATCGAGGATCGTACCCAATACAATCAAGATACAAACATACATCGCCATAATACCGTATAAGCCAACGTCAGCTTGACCCATCCACTCACCCAGTTCACTTGGCAGGCCGGTCATTGCTAACATACGACTATACATAGTCGCCGCGACAATCAGCATTAATATAGACGCAACGATATGACCTGTTTCAACCAATATTGCCCAGAAGCCAGAAGCATCTAATTTACGCTTTAATAAAGCGGTAATCAGCGCCGCCAAAGCACCCACTGCACCCGCTTCTGTTGGCGTAAAAATACCACCATAAATACCACCCAACACAAGGACTATCATCACAATCAACGGAAACATTTTTTGTAGCATTTCCATTGTTGTTAACTTGGCTTGCTGCTCAATATTTTCAAGCGCCTCTTTACCTTGGCCACCGGTATAATTAGGAAACCATATTGCCATGACAACAATAGCGCCAATGTAAGCTGTGGCTAATAACAGACCTGGAATAATTCCCGCTGTAAACATATCCGCAACAGACTGCTCAGCAACAATCGCATAAATAATTAACATCACACTGGGGGGAATAAGCATCCCCAAAACCGAACTACCCGCTACTACGCCAACGGCAAAACGCGGGCTATAACCAAAGCGCATCATTTCGGGAACAGCAACTTGCGTAAACACCGCAGCAGACGCAATACTGACACCGGTAATAGCAGCAAAAATAGCATTAGCCACCACAGTAGCAACACCTAAACCGCCACGCACTCTACGCAAAGCATAATTAGCTACCTCATAAACATCTCGGCCTAGCTCACAGCGACTAACAAGTAGCCCCATTAATACAAACAGCGGAATTACACCAAAGATATAATCCTCTAAACCATTGGATGCCGCCAAAGTCACCAAATACACTGGTGCCTCAAAGCTATCGCGCAATAACCAAACACTAATAAAAGACACTAAACCCAACGCAACGGGCACATACATGCCCGCATAGATCAGCACTAAAATAATTAATACTGACAGTAAACCAACCATCATTCCGCTCATGTGTTTTTTCTATCCTCTGATAACATTTTCAAACGACTCACAATGAACGTCAAAAAAACCAAGATGGTAGCGACACAGCCAATCACCAATATTAATCGAACTGGCCATACCGGCATCATAAACATGCCTTGATTACCGACATAATATCCACGATCAAAAGCCTCGATAAATAGTGGAATACCGCCGAATAAAATAGCAATAAAAAAAACAGCTCCAGCAAAATCAAACAACACTGCCATCCAGTGTCCTAACTGAGGATTATTAGCAACAACACGCTGAAACAATGCATCTGAACGTATTAATTTTCCCGCCCTAACGGCATCAGGTAATTGTAAAAAAACAATTGCTACAATGGATAATTCAACGAGTTCTTTAACGCCATCAATCGGCGAGTTAAAGACAAAGCGTAAAAAAACATCGGCATTAATAATGACAACCAACAACAAAATCAATATCGTTCCAAGGCTATTTAAAACGGCCACTAACTTTGACAAGCCGTAAAAGAATATATTTTCCTGTGATTCAGACATCACAACTCCCGATCCCAATGACGAACAATTGGCTGATCATTCGCACGCATAATATCCATATAGTCAATTAAC
>CALBVI010000435.1 GCA_937969395.1 uncultured Spongiibacteraceae bacterium
TGATACTAGAGAATTAACAATGGCATTATTTACTTGGTCTTGGATTTTTTTAGCCTTTTTCGTTTTTGCAATGATTGGCTTCGGTATTGTCGCTAGCCGTCGAGTACAAGGCGCTGATGATTTCGCCACTGCTCGTAGTAGCTATGGTCCGATCTTATTAGCCCTCGCCTTCGCCTCTACTGCTGCCAGTGGTGCTACTTTTCTCGGTGTACCCGGATTAACCTACACCTACGGAGTTTCTATTTTATGGATAGCTTTTCTCTATCCTATCGGTATTTATATCGGCGTATTGATTTGCCAAAAAACCATTGGCCGTTATGGCAATGACGCCGGTTCTCGTTCCATTCCTGAATATCTCGGTGAACGTTATCAATCAGAAACCTTAAGAATTTCTGCAGCATTATTATCATTACTTTTATTATTTTATTTAGCTGGGCAATTAGTTGCTGGGCTAGTCATGTTTGAAATGATGCTTGGTCTGTCGCAAGGCTGGGCGCTAGGAATTACTGCGGTTGTATTATTGGCCTATGTCACCATGGGCGGAGCCCACGCAGATATATTAACCGACGGTGCCCAAGGGTTTTTAATGGTGGTACTCGCTATTGCTATCGCAGTGTTCTTTTTCACCGGCTATGGTGCCGGAGGATTAGACAATCTTCTCGCCAGTCTCAAACAACAAGACCCAAAACTATTAGAAAACTTTAACGATTCCGCGCCTATTACCGCATCTAAATGGTCTTATATTTCACTGGTTGTTGCTCATATTCCTCTGGGCTTACTGCCTCATATCGGTAACAAACTATGGGCATTAAAAGATGAACGCAGTCGCAATCAGTTTCTAATTTTAGCATTTATTTTTGGCATGATTTTACCAGCCATGGCCTTAGGTGGTGCTATTGCGCGCGCAGTCTTGGGCGATGATTTATTAGGCGGCGGAGCTAATACCGCACTTCCTGCATTATTTATTCAATTATTTCCCGCATGGTTAGCAGCACTCTTAGGGGTTGGTGTATTAGCGGCAATTATGTCGACGGCTGATGGTTTATTGATTTCCACCTCGCAAGTTTTTGCCAATGATATTTATCGATTGAGCATTGCACCGCGGCTTCACCCAGAACTTAGTGAGGAGAAATTAGATGACAATGTACTCACTATTAGTCGCGTTGTTACCGTACTGACGCTGCTCGGCTCTATCGCTTTGGGCTGGTCTATTATGCATATGAACGTCACATTATTAATTTGGGCAGGTGTTGGTGGTTTTACTGCCGCACTGATGGGCCCTCTCGTTTTCGGTTCACTATGGTCAGGGATTAGTTCTGCTGGCGCTGTTGCCGGTTTTTGGGGCGGAGCTATTAGCTTTATATTAATTCACGGTAGAGTTATTTCTGGAAGCTGGTTAGAAGGCACTGCATTAGAAGACGCTGGGCACTGGTTTGATTTTTATGCAGGCAGCCCTTATTCCGCAGCAGCTATCGGTGGAATAATTTCAATTATGCTGTGCTATTTCGTTTCAAAGAATACGACTGCGCTGTCAAAAAACCATATGCAACGTGTTATGGGCACTTAGTTTTCAAATTGACTTAGCTTTGGACAATAAAAAAGGGAATGGATATTTAAATCCCATTCCCTTTTTAACACTGCGTATATTTCAGTTTAGGAAAAATTTAATCCCCTAAAGCGACCTTAAGTTTATTGAATTTACCGCTCTCCGCAAAATCCAATGCCGCAGCAGATAAATCACTTGCTGATATCGCATTATTTCCTTCAGCATCTTTTACAAAATCAGTCGTAGACGTACGATATTTTCCGGTACGAATATCCTCACCTCTGCGAAGACCTTTTATATTTAACGGTGGCGCTATAAACGTCCAATTAATCGTAGAGGCTTGGTAGGTTTTTAAGGCTGATAAATGACCTAAGAATAAAGCATGAAAAGGAGTACCCGCCGATGCACTAGGTGGTAAATTTTTAATCATTTCTTCTTTGCTACCATGCATAGTCATTCCGCCCCCGATGACAACTACATGCGGACCGTTTTCACCCAGAGGGGCGAGTACTTGTGATAAATTTTTTGCGGTTATATTCATCGCTGTTTTATCTGGGTCTGTGGCGGTACGACCACCAACCGCAACAATAACTGAATCAACACCTTCAACAATGGCTTGCACTGATGAAAGTTCAGTAGGATTACCTGCAACACCAGAAAAATTCTTTTCTGTGTAAGAAAATTTTTCTGGACTGCGAGAGACACCAATCACTTCATGTCCTCGACCTAGAGCTTCCGCAACAATTTTTTTACCTACGTCACCACTAGCTCCAAATACAACAATTTTATCGGCGAACGTCGGTAAAGAGAAACAACTTGCCATTAAAAAAATGGTCATTATTTTTGATCGATTGAAAATATTCACTTTTATTTCCTCTTCAAATATTACTAATAATAAAGTTTATAGCAAATGGCTCATAGTACAGATTTTCAAATTACTCAGCCGTCCAAGAGCTGCCTCTAGCCGCTTTCTTCGCCCAAGGCTCCTCCGTTTCTTTAACACGGACCTCATAATCCCACTCAGTTGTGCTATCAGCGACGCGAAAATAACTTTCTGGATTACGGCCCCGATCGCTTTTAGATTCAATGGCGGGAAGCGCCTCTAACATCGCCGTCAAAATTTCAGCTTTTTCCGGATTCTGTGCTGACAAATCATTTTTTTCATAAGGGTCGTCTAGCACATTATATAAGCCTGACGTTTTTTTACCATTTGGTCCACGACCAGTATCACGTACAAACTTCCACGGCCAATCAATCGCAGCCTTAGAGGCGCCAACACCGATAGTCGTAATAGCACGTTCTATTTGAGTATCATTGGCAATGGCAGCCCACATGCTTTGCCCATAGGCATCGACCACGCCTGCTGCATCACCACCAACAGCTTCCATTAATGTTGGTAACCAATCATGCACGGCAATAGGTTGCTCTAATACTCTGCCCCCTTCCACATGGCCAGCCCACCAAACAACACCTGGAACACGCATGCCGCCTTCATAAGCGCTACCTTTAGCACCTCGTAATTCACCATTACTAGCGCCAAGATCCAAAGCACCGCCATTATCACTAGAAAAAATAATCAATGTTTCGTCAAGAATACCTTCAGCTTTAAGTGTTGCAATAACCTCTCCAATAGCCGCATCAGCATGGGTTGCCATTTCCGCGTACACAAATCGATCACCTTGTTCGACGTTAGCATTGAGACCTGTTACTTCAGGGATTGTTTGCAACGGAGAGTGTGGCGCGTTGTACGTTAAATACATAAAAAATGGCGAATCTTTTTCGCGGCTTGTAATGATACGCTTTGCATCAACGGTCAATAAATCCGTTACATGGCCGTCTTCACGCACTGTTTTACCATCGCGTTGCCAATCTAGCCCGCCACTATAAACGTGAGTATAGAAATCAACCCAACCACCCAGAAAACCGTAGTGGTAATCAAAGCCTCTCGAAATTGGCCAATAATCAGTATTGCCTAAACCTAAATGCCATTTACCTATCATGTAGGTTTGATAACCCAACTCTTTAAAATATTCTGGCATGATACGAATATCTAACGGTAGGCCGCTATCATTGGACATGGGGCCATCGATGCCATAACGCAATGGATTTTGACCAGTCATTAACGCCGCCCGGGTAGGACTACAAATCGGGTAAACATAGTTCCTATCTAAGCGAACACCTTCACTGGCCATTTGGTCTAAGTTAGGCGTAGCAATTTCACTGCCGTTATAACCTACATCACCAAAGCCCATATCATCTACAAGAATAAAGACAACATTAGGCGGCTGTGTAGTATTCAAGGTAGATTCAATTTTCTGTTGCTCAGGCTCCGGATGTATATCAGCTTTTTTATCAGAGGCATCGCTGCACGCCAGTAAAAAAATGACACTAATTAGTCCAATAATATTTTTCATGTTAACCCTGCCTTTGCCATTTTAAACAATAAGAACTAGCCGATTTACTCGCTATTTTTTGCTCTTTCTGTCCATGGACTTGATGTTGCTTGTATACGCTCATCAAAGTTGTAACCTGTTTCAGGGTCGTTAACATAGAATGATGCAGCCGCGCCGTCTCTATTTTGTTCGCTAATAGCTGCAACATCAGGCATCGCATCTAACAACGCTCTTAACGTTGTAACCTTTTCAGGGTACTGTGCTGATAAATCATTTTTTTCTTCAGGGTCATCTAACACATTAAATAAACCATAAACTTTTTTAGCGTTATTTCCGCGCCCATCCATAAACTGAATATACTTCCAAGGCCAATCTATAGCGGCATAAGTTTGTCTAACACCAATAACA